>JBAPXT010000077.1:0-9668 GCA_049284355.1 Sedimentisphaerales bacterium | reverse complement strand
TCTGGCCACTTCAAACCCATCCTGTAATGTGGACATCATAACGTCGAGAATAAGTAAATCCGGCTTGTCGGTGTTGATTTTGTCCATGCCTTCTGAGCCGTTGGATGCGGTAATTACAGTATAATTTTTACTTTCCAGCGTAGCTTTGAGTGCTTTGGTAAGGTCCGGGTCGTCATCTACAATTAATATCTTGGCATTTTTCATATTTTTACCTCATTAGATTCAATAACATTCCATAAGCTATAGTTTGTGACCTCCTACTTTCCCTTATTGCCTGCTCAACCGATAGATTTTTTCCAGACAGAAATCTGTAAATTTGTCTTTTTCGTTCAGCGCCGCTTGCTGCACAAGTTTGGCACCAAATTCATCAGCGGCTTTTTTGCGGCGGTCAAAAATGATTTTTGATTCCACATCTTTTTGTACGTTTGCGAGGGGCTGGAAACTTTTCGGCATTTTCTCTTCCAGCTTCATTATGAAGATATGCCCGTCTACCTCAATCGGCTCTGCAATCTGCCCAGGCTTTATTATCTCAGCTTCGGCTGCAAGGATGTCATAAGGCGTAGCCAAAGACTCCGGCTGCACCGGTTTCCACAACCCGCCGAAAGACGCTCTGTGGTCGTGCGAATACTTCTTCGCCAGTTCGCCGAAATCTTCACCTTTCTGTAGTCGTCCCATCAGTTCATTGGCCAATTTCCTAGCCTTTTCGAGCTGGCTGTCATTCGGGTCTGCCGCTTCCAGCTTCGAAATTTGGATATCAATCAGCCGAAACGTTATCATTGCCGGTGTGGCGAAAAACTCCTCTTTCATCTCATCGTAGCAGTTTACTAACTCGCTGTAAGTGACAGGTCTATGCTCCGGCAATTGTTGTCTAATATAATCCTGGCTGAGAATCATCTTTTTCTGGTATTCCCTGAAGCTGCGCCAATCCATCCCCATCCTTTTGAGGGCCTGTTCAGCCCTGGCGTAGTCACCCTCGAATCCGACAACAAATTTTCTCACTTCCGCTTCTGTTGCCTTTTCCAGGGTGTCATCAATATCCACTCCTGCTCCTATATCCCTCTTGGCCTGCTGATAAAGTAAGATATTCGAGACTCTGTTTGTAATAATTTGCTCGAGCTCGGGCCTGGCCTGTTCCTTAAACTGCTCAAAGCTGCTTTTCTGCGCGATTGGCCTGAAGTATTCTAATAGTGGCTCAGTTAATACTTCATCAGAAGTTACAGTCTCGCTGCCTACCGCCAGGACAAATCCGCCTGAGGCTTCCGGCAGGCCTTCTCTTTGCGCAAGGGGGATACGCGTCATTTCTTCTTCGGTGAACTTTGGTTTACTGCCCCCGCAGCCATATGTCAACAAAAGTACTAATATTGTTAAAAAAGTGCACTTACGCATAGCCCAATCTCCCACTAACCGGCTCAAAGCCGGGGACTTAAACTTTTATGAAGATGCAGCGCCATTTGCTTATTATATGCCATTCTGCGAATTAGTGCTAAGAATCTTTCGCAGAATGTTCATTAACGTCTTCGGCTCAAAGTAGTTTTGTGGCAGATGCAAATATACCGTTTTCGGATCAGCAATCCTCACCGTTCTTTTCGTCTTGGCGAATAAAGACTCAGCTTGTACGTTTGCGTTTTTGCTGAATGAAAATATTAAATCCCTGCCGGAAGCAGTAATGCTTTTTACGCCCCGCTTACTTGCCTTGATTCGAAGGCCAGCCAGTTCCAGCAGCAGTTCGACGTCATCCGGTACAGGACCATATACATCAGCTAATTCGCTCTCTATTTGTTTCAGGTCCTCGGTCGTCTTTGCGATTGCAATTTTGCGGTAAATATTCATCCGGTATCTGTCGGATGGTATGTAGTTTTTCGGTATATATGCGGCAAATCCTAAATCGATAACAGCAGTGGGTATGGTTTCCACAGGTTCATTCTTTAATTTCCTGACAGCGTCTACTAACAAATCGCAGTACATCTGATAACCTACCAATTGAATATGGCCGGATTGTTCAGCCCCCAAGATATTGCCTGCCCCTCGAATCTCCAGGTCTCGAAGCGCAATTCTAAAACCGGCGCCCAAATGCGAGTAATCTTCAATGGCCTTGAGGCGCCTCGCTGCCAGCGGCGTAATCGGTCTTGAGGTCGGCAGCAGCATATATGCGTATGCGCGGTGCTTATACCTGCCTACCCTTCCGCGAAGCTGATGCAGCTCGGCCAGGCCGAACCGGTCTGCATCGTTTATGAAAATTGTATTCGCATTTGGAATGTCCAGGCCGGATTCGATGATTGTCGTGCACACAAGCACGTTGGTTTCCCCCATCACAAAATCTATCATCGCCCTCTCAAGTTCGCTCTTGGTCATCTGCCCATGTGCGATAGTAACTTTTGCGTCGCTAACCAGCTTTTGAATTTCCCAGGCCTTTTTCTCAATCGTCCTGACCCTGTTGTGCAGGAAAAATACCTGTCCTTGGCGGTTCAATTCCTGGAGGATTGCCTTTCTTATAAGCTCCTCGTTGTAGGTAGTTACGGTTGTCACTATACTTCGCCTGTCCAGCGGCGGTGTTGCCAGCGAACTTATGTCGCGCAGGCCTAATAGCGACATATGCAGCGTCCGCGGAATCGGCGTGGCGGTCATGGTAAGAACATCAACATTGATACGCAATTTTTTGAGTTTCTCTTTGTGTTCAACCCCGAATCGCTGCTCTTCGTCGATGATTAAAAGCCCCAAATCATTGAAGCCTACGTCATCGCTCAGAAGCCGATGCGTCCCTATCAACACGTCGACCCTGCCCTGTTTTGTCCGTGCGAGTATGTCCCTTGCCTGCTTTGTTGTCTTGAAGCGGTTCAAAACCTCGATGCAAATCGGGAAATCAGCAAAACGCTCGGTAAAAGTCCTGCCGTGCTGCACACACAGTACCGTAGTCGGCACAAGCACCGCCACTTGTTTTCCGTTCTCCACCACCTTAAATGCCGCGCGCATTGCGAGTTCTGTCTTGCCGTAGCCCACGTCGCCACACAGTAATCTGTCCATCGCCGCAGGTTCCTGCATATCCGCCTTGATTTGCTCTGCGGCGGTAATCTGGTCCGGTGTATCTTGATAGGGAAACGACTCTTCGAATTCAGCCTGCCAGTTTGAATCTGGCCCAAATGCAATTCCGCCTTTTGCCTGGCGATTCGCCTGAACTTCAAGCAGCTCACCGGCCAGGTCCCGGACTGAGCGTGCAACTTTTTCCTTTTGTATCTGCCATCTTTTCGAGCCGACCTTGCTCAATTTTGGTCGCTTCGGACTCGTTCCTATGAACTTTTGCACCAGCGCGATATTTCGGGCTGAAACCTGGATTTTTACGCCATCGGCGTATTCAATCGTAAGGTATTCCGACGTTCCACTTTTTTCCTGTATGGTTTTTATCCCTAAAAATTTGCCAATACCGTAGGAGGCGTGAACCACATAGTCGCCCGACTGTAAATCCGCGAGAGTGTCCACCGGCACTCCCGCCCGCCCCGGTCGCGGTTGTCTCCTAAGGGTATATTGGCCGAACAACTCGTGGTGACTTATTATGATTGTATTCAGCGAATTTACGACAAACCCCTGATGAATAAATCCCTGCAGCAGTTTAAAATTCGCAGGCGTTTTCCTGTTACTCTCTGTTATAATTTCGGTTATCCGCTTAATCTCAGCGGGGCTTTCGCAGTAGAGCAAAATTTTCTTTCCCTGTTTTGCTTCTTGAACTAATTCCTGCAGGGTCTCCTTGTGTCCTGCCCATAATGAAGCGGCTTTGCGTTGAAACTGCTGCACGCTCTTAATATCGACCTTAAGGAATTCGCCTGGTGCCGCCGTGGCAAATCTGCAGATGTGCAGTTGTGCAAATTTTGCTATTGCTTCATAAATATCCTGCCAGCTATAGAGCCGTCCTGTGTCTTCGAGCCGTTCTCGAAATAACTTCGCAACTTCTTCAATATCGTTTGGCTCTTCAAGAATTATTATGGTCTCTTTCGGCAGGATATTTACGAAAAGCTCTCTTTCCTCTACGGCGGCCCCACATACTGCTGAAAGGATATTGATGGTTTTTATTTGCTGACTTGACCGCTGCGTATCCAGATTTATCTCGCGAATGCTTTCTATTGTGTCGCCGAAAAATTCGATTCTGATTGCTTCAGCATCCTGCGACGACGAATCCTCTTGTTTTTCGTCTGACAGAATTTTTCCGATACTCAGTGGCGCATAAATATCGACAATGCCGCCGCGTCGCGCAAACTGCCCCGGCAAATCAACCGTTTCCACCCGCTCAAATCCATTGTCAACCAGCCAAGCGGTCACCTCCTCCGGCGATACGGTCTTGCCTATTTGCAATTGAAGACAGCTTTTTTCCAGAGTTTGCGGTTTTGGTATCGGCTGGCAAAGCGCCTGTACAGACGCGGGAATAATAAACTTGTTTCCCCCCGAGCTGGCCGCGAGTAACGAGAGGCGAGAGACAAGCTTTAACCTCTCGGCCCTGATTTCATCGGTGGCGTCGGCCAGCTCTTCTTCGCCCTCCCATGCGGGCAAGGTCTCGACCTGTTTGGTTCCGAAGGTGCGCAAATCATCGGCTGCCTTATCGGCATCGTCTATATGCGGACAGATATACAAAATCGGCCAACCAAGCTCTTTGAATATGAAAGCAGCCAGCAGGCGCGCAAACGACCCCCACGTCCCCTCGACCTTGACCGCCCCCTCAGCACTTCTTGCGTTCTTCAGCCGGGAGATTATCTGAGAAACTAATCTCTCTTTGCCGAGGTCCATTGATTATATAAAAAGTATCGGTTGTCAGTCAGTGGAGGAAAATCAACCGTAAATAGTAACCAGTTGCTGGTCGGCAGTCAATCAGGCCCCGAAGCAGGTTCCCACCGCCAGGGCCGCTTTTATAAGGTAGTGATTTTTGGGCACTGTCCTTATCCTGCCGGCGACTGTTGAAATGGCGATGTTTGATAGTTTGCTACCCCGCATAACCACCAAGTGATCGCGGACGCCTTTGATTAGAAGCTCAACGGCTTTATTGCCAAAGGCCGTCGCAAGAACCCTGTCAAACGGCGTAGGTGTCCCGCCCCGCTGCACATGGCCGAGAACAATCGCCCTGCACTCAAGGCCTGTGAGCCGCCAGATTTGCTCAGCCAGTAAATTTGCCACTCCACCGAGTCGAATTGGGTCAGGACTATATGGGATTTTTCTTGCGACAACCCTTTTACCGCCTTTTTCCTTCGCGCCTTCAGCCACTACTATGATGCTGAATCTCTTCCCCCGCGTCGACCGGCCGAGCACAAATTCGCAGATTTTATCGAGCCGATACGGTATCTCCGGTATAAGGATAACATCCGCGCCGCTTGCCAGGCCCGCGTGAAGGGCAATCCAGCCGGCATACCTACCCATAACCTCCACTATCATCACACGATGGTGAGAACTGGCTGTGGTATGAACTTTATCAATCGCCTCTGCAGCTGTGGTAACAGCGGTATCAAAACCAAAGGTAATATCCGTGCCGCAAAGGTCATTGTCGATTGTTTTGGGTACGCCCATAATATTGACGCCTTTTTTGGTAAATGCCGCTGCCAACGTCATTGTGCCATCACCGCCGACGCAAATCAGCGCATCAATGTTGTGGTCCTCGAGCACCTTAATACAATCATTCGAGACATCTCTGGCTCGGCCTGCTTTGCCACCATTGACCCGATGCGCAAACGGATTAGCTGTATTAGACGAACCCAGAATTGTGCCGCCGACCGTTAAAATGTTGCTTACCTCATTATAGCTTAGAAGGTGCATCCGGTTTTCAATCAAGCCCAGGAATCCATCTTCAATCCCCCAGACTGCAAGGCCATATTTGTTTATAGCAGTTTTGGTAACCGCGCGGATAACCGCATTCAGGCCCGGACAATCTCCGCCGCCGGTCATTACAGCCAAGGATTTAATACCTTTTGCTTTCATAATGCTTTACTCCATCAGGTTGCAGTTAGGGTTTATTTTGGTGTCAGGTGGTGCCAGTATGCGGTACAACCTGTCCATGCCCAGATGAAAGCGGCGGCCAATGGCAGTAAAGCCCCAAGCAATCTGATTACTTTCACTTTTTTTAGACACAACAGAAAAGGCATGAGCACGCCAATTGAGCCGGTGAGGATAAAGCCGATACCGGAGCGTACGGGAGTGGTGCTCAGGCCGAGGTCAATAAAACGAATCCCGACAAGTATCGCGACGGCGCCGGCAAAGACGGCGTAAATGCCAATGGGCATCAGGTTGAGACCTTTGGCAAGTGACAGTGCCGCAGCAAGGTATAGCAGGCCGAACATTATCGACAGCTCACCGTATGCGACGTTGTAAGGATAAGGCAGCGGCCAGGTAAAGCTCATGACGAAACCGGTGATGCTCGCTATCAGGCCTGTAATTGCAAAGGCAGGCGACCAGCAGCGGCGGTCGTCTTTGTGAACTGCCGCGGCGACGAAAAATGCCAGTACACATAAGCCCGCAGCCATATTGATTAGCATTAAGGATACGTAGTCGATGAACATTTTAGTCTCTCCTAAAATCTTAGTTGTTGATGAGCACTAATTCTATCAGTTTATCGGCCGAGGATTTTTTTTGCTGAGGTGATTATGTTCTGTGGTGTTATGCCGAACTTCTCGAAGCAAACCTTATAGGGAGCCGATGCACCGAATGACGACATACCAATAAAGATGCCCTTGTCGCCGAGCCACTTGCCCCAGCCTTGTTCTACGCCGGCTTCGATACCGACTCTGGCCTTAACAGCTGGCGGAAGAACCGAATCTTTATATTCTTTACTCTGCTTTTCGAAAAGTTCCCAGCACGGCATACTTATCACGTTTGCTTTGATATTTTCTTTTACCAGTCCCTCAGCAGCACACAAAGCGATGGAAACCTCCGAGCCGCTTGCTAAAAGGAGAACGTCGGGTTTGTCTGTCCCGACGAGAACATAAGCACCTTTACTTAGATTTGTTGCTGAGCCATATTTGTTTTGGTCCAGCGCTGGTAATCCCTGGCGGGTAAGAAGCAAGGCCACCGGCCTGTCTCGATGCTCTAATGTATATTTCCACACCTGAGCTGTCTCGTTGGCATCAGCCGGCCTGAACACAAGCAAATTCGGTACCGCCCGAAGGCTTGCCAATTGCTCTACCGCCTGATGGGTTGGCCCGTCTTCACCGAGGCCGATGCTGTCGTGGGTGAAGACAAATATGGTCGGATATTTCGACAAGGCCGCCAGGCGAATTGCCGGCCGCATATAATCACTAAATACCAGAAACGTCCCGCCGTATGCTCTGGCCAGTCCACTTACGGAAATCCCGTTCATTATCGCGCCCATCGCGTGCTCTCTGATGCCATAATGAATATACCTACCGTCCCGCGCATCTTTTTGGAAGTCTTTGGCGCCGGCAAACCTCGTATTATTCGAAGGCGTCAAATCTGCCGAGCCGCCCAAGACCAGCGGCAGCTTCGGCATCACCGCATCGAGCGTTTTTCCTGAAGCCTGCCGTGTCGCAACGGAGCTGCCTGCCTCAAATTTCGGCAGCAACTCGTCGAGATTGACGCCCAGCCCGCCCGCTGCACTGTCACGGAATTGTTGCGCAAGCTCCGGATAACCCTGAGTGTACTTTTTAAACATCTTGTTCCATTTTTCCTCGGCTCGTTTGCCTCTGTCCACAGCCTTTCGCATATTGGCGAGGACCTCCTCAGGCACAACGAAGCTCTTCTGGGGGTCCCAGCCGAATTTTTCTTTAATTAATTTGATTTCATTCTCACCCAGAGGAGAGCCGTGCGCGTCGGCGGTATCCTGTTTGTTCGGACTGCCGTAAGCAATATGCGTCCGAAGCTTTATTATTGTCGGCCGGTTTTTTTCTCGTTTTGCTCGTCGCAACGCCTTTTCGAAAGCAAACATATCGTTGCCATCACCGTCGACCACCAGAACATTCCAGCCATAGGCCTTATAACGTTTTGTTGTATCTTCGGTAAAGGAAAGTTTTGTTTCCCCGTCAATTGTGATGCGATTGTCGTCATAAACAACAATCAGATTATCCAGGCCGAGATGTCCCGCCAGCGAGCTGGCCTCCGCGGATACCCCTTCTTCCAAATCGCCGTCGCCGGCGATTACATAAATCTTGTAATCGATAACAGGAAACCCATCCCGGTTGAAATAGCTTGCTAAATATTTCTGGGCTACAGCCATCCCGACCGCATTGGAAATTCCCTGCCCTAACGGTCCGGTTGTAACTTCGATGCCGAATTGGGGGTGATATTCCGGATGCCCCGGTGTCTTGCTGCCCCACTGCCGAAAATTTTTCAGCTCTTCCAAACTTATATCGTATCCGGTCAAATAAAGCAGCGAATATAGCAGCATGCAGCCGTGGCCCGCCGAGAGAACAAACCTGTCCCGATTATGCCATTGCGGATTGGCTGGGTTATACCGAAGATGTTTCGTCCAGAGAATATATGCCGCCGGCGCCATCCCCATCGGCATACCCGGATGACCGGAATTGGCTTTCTGGACTGCATCAACAGCCAGAAACCGGATTGTTTGGATGCAAAGCTCATCAAGTTCGGACAGCCCGGGGTTTTTTACTGGTACATTCATCGTTACCTTCTTGAATAAGGGACTCTATTGCATTTTTGTTAATAACAACGAATAAATAAAATAATCCAAAACCTCCATTTTTGCAATAGTTTATTACCTTCGACGCCGAGAAAAGTGTTGATGGGGATGTCCATATATGTTAAAATAGGTAAGATTGTGGTTTTGCCTTAATTAAAGGTCACAAGATGGAGAGGGGGAATACAAAAACCGCAGTCAGTGGCCTAAAACTTCAGGAAGAAAGGAGATACAACAAAGATGTTCAGTCCTATAAAGGTGTCGTTTTTATCATTGTTATTAGTCGCGCTTTTGGCCGGTTTAGCGGCGGCAAGCTGTCCGGTGGGCGATTTGGATAACGACTGCGATGTCGATTTGGAAGACCTGCTGATTTTTACTAATCAGTGGCTGGATAACCCCGGCACTTCAGCCAATCTTGACGGCGTCCCCGGTGTAAATTTTGATGATTTTGCCCTGCTGGCTGCGAACTGGCTGGAAGGGGTTACGCCAATTGCGCCGATAATTATCAACGAGATTCACTACAACCCGGATGTTAAGGTCGAGCTGGTGGAGTTTGTCGAACTTTACAATGCCGGCAACAACGCCATTGATTTATCCGGCTGGTATTTCTCCAAGGGCATTGGTTATACCTTCCCACCCGGTGCCACAATTGCCCCGTATGGCTATGTCGTTATTACAGAAGACCCGACACCTTCTTATTACGATGTAACGGTCCGCGGTAAATATGGAACAAGCCCTTCAATTATTTACGGCCCGTTTACAGGCAATCTCAGCAACGATGGGGAAACCATCGAGTTGCGCAATGCCCAGGGAGAAGTGATTGACCAGGTTAGCTACCAGCTTGGGTTCCCCTGGCCTACCGTGGGTGATGCGGTGCCGGACGACGGTGCGCATCCCGGCACGGGTCGTTCCATCCAGCTTGTTAATCCTGCATTTGATAATGACTTAGGCGGCAACTGGCGCAGCGCCTATCCCACGCCCGGCGCGAAAAACACAGCGGTATATGCGACCAATCTCCCGCCGTGCATCCGTCAGGTGGAACATACTCCCG
>JBAPXT010000076.1:0-1542 GCA_049284355.1 Sedimentisphaerales bacterium | reverse complement strand
TCTCCAGACTGGGAAAAGCCTGAAGGGCTACCCATCGACATCTTCATCTTCGGGGGACGTCGTTCTGGCGTCGTTCCGCTGGTAATTGAAGCTTTCAACTGGGACCACGGCGTTTTTATGGGCGCGACGGCTGCTTCCGAACCAACCGCCGCCATTCTGGATAATGTGGGCATCAGATACGACCCCTTCGCCATGCTGCCTTTCTGCGGCTATAATATGGCCGACTACTTTCAGCACTGGTTTGACATGGGCGACAAATTGAAGGATAAAGCGCCAAAAGTTTTTTATGTAAACTGGTTCCGCAAGAGCAGTGACGGCACGTTTTTGTGGCCCGGGTTCGGAGAAAACAGCCGTGCTCTGAAATGGATGTGCGAGCGCGTCGATGGCACAGCCGGCGCCAAGAAAACGCCCATCGGTTATCTGCCAAACGATAATGACCTGGATTTGAGAGGCATGAATGTCTCTCAACAGAATATACAAGAACTGCTCAAAGTCGATGCGGCAGCCTGGAAACTGGAAATTCCAAAGATGGAGAAATTCTTTTCCCAATTCGGCGAGCGACTGCCCAGAAGATTGCGCAATCAGTTTGTTGAGTTGAGAAACCGTTTAGGATAAGTAAATATTTAAGTTCAACCACTGCCCATGGCAGCGGGCAAGAGGATAATTAGATGAAACACCAAGCAGTCTTGTTTGATCTCGATGGAACGCTGCTAAATACGCTGCAGGATGTTGCCGACGCTGTGAATCACGGTTTGGGCGACCTTGGCTTCCCGCAGCACAGAACTGCAACTTATCGGGGTTTAATCGGTGAAGGCAGGGATGTTCTGGCTTTGCGCGCTCTCCCGAAAAACCACCAGGACCAGGATACTGCGCGGAAATTGCTGAGCCGCATCAATGATGAATACGCCATCTGTTGGGCAAATAACACCCGTCCTTATCCGGGTGTCCCTGAAATGCTGGATTCTTTAACCGCCAACGACATCAAAATGGTAGTTTTATCGAATAAAGCTGATGATTTGACCAAGATGTGCGTGACCAAATTATTATCGCGCTGGCACTTTACGTTAATCGCCGGGGCAAGGCCATCCGTGCCCAATAAGCCGGACCCCACGGGGGCGCTGCAGATCGCGAAGGAGCTGGATATTACCCCATCTAAATTCCTCTATCTGGGCGATTCGGGTATTGATATGGAAACCGCGAAGGGCGCCGGTATGTACCCGGTCGGCGCGCTCTGGGGTTTCCGTTCAGCGAAAGAGCTCCTGGCGGCGGGAGCAAAAACACTTATTGCCTATCCGGAGGAATTACTCCACTTTATATAACTACTGCAAGAACACCATTTTCGCTCCCCTCTCTAAAGGTATGATCGTAGACAAAGACGCCTGGAAACATTAATTCAGCTTCGTTTCTATTCTCAATTTCGTTTTAATCTTGCCCCGTAATTTAGTTCGAATAATTCCACAATTGACATCAGATCCGGTTTATCCCGACTAGGATCCTCTCTTTAATTCCTAACGAACCGCCCTGCTTTTCGTTATTAAATAT
>JBAPXT010000075.1:0-1565 GCA_049284355.1 Sedimentisphaerales bacterium | reverse complement strand
CTACTCTTCAAGGTTTAAAACCAGTCTTCACACAAGTCTAAGTTCTTAAAAGGCCGGGTATTTCTCAAGTCGTTCCCTTGTATATGCACATGAAAACTTTTGCAAGTAGTTGACTAAATCTTGCTCTATTTTTGCAAGTGATTGGTGGGCCATTCGGAACAGTTCCCGAACTACTATTTGAAAAGAAGGGACTTATTCCGGACCTACAACGGTTACTCGTCCAAGCTGATAATACTTGATAGTTCGAATTAACACAGTTGAATAGATTCATTTTTTATTAACAAAACATCGATAAAATATTAGGCAAAAGTCTATTAGTGTCTAAGATTGGTCTGCGTATCGCCACCATGCTGCGGTTACTACAATACTGATTACACCTACTAGTGCCACCAGGAAATAGCTGATAAAACCGAGAGAAGTTACCGCTTTACCGGTTAGTGCCTGAGCTGCGCCAGAATAAATCATCGGAATCACCCAAGGAAAATATGGGCCGTAGCCTACCTCATTGATAATATCCCCCACAATCATAACCGCAAAAATACCCCCTATGGCCGGCAAATAACCCCGGGTAATACTTGCGATAAATGCAAAAGGAATACATAAAAGCACTGTCATTGCGCCTGTAACAGACAAAAATGCCAGCCCATGCCATATAATTGCAGCAGAGCCTCCATATAATTGCAGCACCGCACCGATGCCCAGTGTGAGAACAAATACCAGCAGGATGAGTGCCATCGACCAATAAACTCCCGTAATAATCTTGGCAATAACAATTGTCACCCGTGAAGTCGGCAGAGACAACACGTCATAGTACGTTTTATCGGTGTATTCCCGTCCGAAAATCCAGACGAAAATGAAACCGAAAATTATCAGGCCGCCAATACTCGCAAGGAGAAACATCAAATTGAAAAAGCTGGGCCAATCAGCGGTGCCCCCAAATATCTGTGCTTTCGCCCCAATGAGGCCGAGCTGGCGAGCCCGCTCCGGGTCTTTCAAGATAAACATGAATAGGCCACCGATAACCGTTAACATCACGAACGCCAGGATTGTCAGCCATAAAGTCTTCGAGTGCCGGACTTTTATATATTCTACTTGAACTGCGGAGGCTAATCCGTTAAATATCGCATTCATTGTTTATTCCCCTCCTTCATGCCGACCAGCTCTAGAAAGTAAGATTCAAGGTCTTTCTGTTCTACAACCAGTCTGCCGGGTGGACAACCTGCCTCGACCAGTAAAGTAGCGATTTTCTCGGGGTGCTGCAACGCCTGTTTATCTGCGATTATCAGTGTAGTTTTGCCGTTAGGTTTCGCTGTAAAACCGGCTTTTTTAAGGGTATTCAACGCTACCGTGGTATCCCGCACGTCAACTATCAGTCGTTGTCCTTCCTCTTCGGCCAAATCTTTGGCTTCGAGTTCCTTCACCAGCTGTCCCTCGTGTACAACGCCTATCCGTGTGGTCAGCCGTGCCACTTCGCTCAAAATATGGCTGGAAATAAAAATAGTCACGCCATCGTTTTCCGCCAGACCGTGAAGAAGGTTGCGAACTTCGACAATACCAGCTGGGTC
>JBAPXT010000074.1:0-2978 GCA_049284355.1 Sedimentisphaerales bacterium | reverse complement strand
GCTTACCCCTGAAAGTGGCAGGGGCAATTAAAAGGAAAAAAAGGAAATGATTTAGCCCCGAATTATAACGCAAAGGAGGCGTTGTGGCAGTACCGGATTGGATTTTGCTTGCCTTTATTTTTGTCTTTGGCTGTTGTGTAGGCAGCTTTCTGAACGTTGTCATTTATCGTCTGCCCCGTGACGAATCTCTGATAAAACCACCTTCGGCTTGTCCTACGTGCGGTAGGCATATTCGCTTTTATGACAACATACCCATGATTTCGTGGTTGCTGTTAGGCGCTAAGTGTCGGTATTGCAAAGCCTCAATCTCGCCGCGTTATTTTGTTATCGAATTGTTGACCGGCCTGGTTTTCACTGGCCTGTTTTTCTTGTTATTTCACACCAATTTGCGTGCCGGTGTCGGTCCATTTCCAGCCGGCGGCTGGTTCATCTACCTCATTTCTATCATTTTGTTAGCTACCCTCATTGCCGCTTCGGCTATTGACTTGAAGCTGTGGGTCATTCCACTTTCAATTTGCTGGTTTGCTACCGCGGTGGGCCTGGTCGGCTCAACACTCGGTGTTTACATAATCAACCCTCCTGGAAAAATTTGCAGCCATGCCCTTTTGCCAAGTGCCTCGCCCACAACCGCATCCCTGGCCGCAGGAGCCGTGGTAGGACTGGTAATATCCTGGGGACTGCTGGCAACCGGCCTGATTAAAAGAAGTTACGAATCCGAAGACTATCAGCATTTCCCCGAGAAACCAGAAGAGTCAATAGAGCCGCCGTTTAACCACCATCTGGAGATTTGCAGGGAAGTCATCTTTTTGCTGCCGATTATCATCTGTTCACTGGCTGCCTATCAGATCAGCCAGAAAAGCCCGTCAATACACACCTGGTGGCTGAATTTTTCACAACAGCCTGTAATTGCAGGACTTCTGGGCAGCCTGTGGGGCTACTTTGTAGGTTGTGGGGTTGTTTGGTTCGCCCGTATTTTAGGTACTTTGGGCTTTGGAAAAGAGGCGATGGGGCTTGGTGATGTGCATTTAATGGGGGCTGCTGGAGCGGTAATAGGCGCAACTTTAGTCGTTGTGGCATTTTTTATCGCACCATTTTTCGGCCTAGCCTGGGCAGGCCTCAGAACTTTTTTTAAAAAAACTCGACAAATTCCTTATGGTCCCTTCTTGTCTTTGGGTATACTTACTGTTATGATTTTACACGATAGAATACTTGACTACTTAATTGCAGTATTTTATCATTGAGAACGGAAACTCATAAAAAATTTAAATTTCGATAAAGGAGATGTCAAATGCAAACTACTAACAAAAAAACAATCATTCTGCTAATTTGTCTTGCATCAGCTATATGTTCCCCCGGCTGTACTGATTGGAAGAAAAAATACAACGCCCTGAACGTGGAGCACGAGAATCTAAAGGGCCTGCTTGAACGCGAAAAAACGGAGAAAGGCCAGCTCACTGAACAGGTTTCACAGAGCCAGCAGACAATAGAAGAACTCCAGAAACAAATTGCCGAACGCAAGCAAACCCCTGCTCAAGCCACCGGTTTTGGAGAAGGCTACGACGTCGCACTTAGCTCTCAGGCTGGAACAATTACGGTAACCCTCTCGGATAAAATACTTTTTGACCCGGGAAAAGCCACTCTAAAAAGAGGTAGCAGCGCCGAGCTTGACCATATCAAGTCGGTGTTGGAAAATAAATATGCCGACCGACCAATAGATGTTGTAGGCCATACCGACTCAGAACCTATCAAGAAATCACAGTGGAAGGATAATTTGCAGCTTTCTACTGAGCGTGCCAACTCCGTGATTAGATACTTGGCCGAGCACGGAGTTCCTAAAGATAAACTTCGAGCGGTTGGCCGTGGAGATAGCCAGCCAATCGCCTCAAATGCCACCGCCAGCGGTAAAGCAAAAAACCGGAGAGTTGAAATCGTTGTTCATATGAGGTGATGTTCTCCGCTTGGCGTCCATTTGACCTTGGCTTGCACTCGGACCTATCCAGTGCATGAAACGACAATCAGAAATTCATGATTGTCAGAGTCAAAGTTGACACTTTTGACCGTGCCCGATACCGGCGATGTCATTACCTGTTCCTGATTTGTGCTGATATATTGTCCCTTGCGGATTTTATCGCCTGACTTTATTTTCAGGCCGCAAGTTGCATCTATTCTCAGCGTTATCTCTGTACTATTCACCTGAGAATGCTTTCGGAAATAAATTTATTTCCAACAGTTTTGCAAATTTCCTGGGAACCTCGGTATTATCGTACGTTCCGGTGAAAACTTCGGCTTTTGGGCCGAATGCATAAATAGCTACCGGCATCGCACTGTGGCCGGCGGTAGACCAGCTCACATTCAGGTCACCGCCTTTCAGGTTGCTGCCTTTTATGGTCAATCCCCCTGTTTCATGGTCGGCGGTTACCACGACCAATGTGTGCTTGTCTTTTCGTGCGAAATCGACCGCAGCTTTGACCGCCTGGTCGAAGAGCAGAGTCTGCCTGACGACGCCGGCTGCATCATTGTTGTGACAGGCCCAGTCAATCTGACTGCCTTCTACCATCAAAAAGAACCCTCCCTTTTTGTTATTTTCCCCTTCACGGTTTAGAACATCGATAGCTTTGGCGGTCAGTTCAGCCAAACTTGGCTCTGGAGCTACAGTGGTCAATGGGCCAAGCTGGAATAGCCCTAAAATATACGGGTGCCGGGCAGTTTTTAGTTCTTCTGCGGTTCGGATGTAATTATATCCGGCTTCTTTGGCCTGCTCTATCAGGTTCTTTTGGTCACTGCGCTTACTCTTGCTGTTTGACTTGGGCAGGAAGTATTCCTTTCCTCCACCAAACAAGACATTTACTTTATTTGCAATCAACTGTTCTGCTATTTTGTCCTGCATCTTGCGGCTTGTCACATGTGAGGCAAAAGCGGCCGGCGTAGCGTCCGTGATTGCAGATGTGACAACAAGCCCTGTTGTCATTCCTTTGGCT
>JBAPXT010000073.1:0-2137 GCA_049284355.1 Sedimentisphaerales bacterium | reverse complement strand
CTGTTGAGTAGAGTGTCGCGTTTCACCCGAAGAATACTTTGGTTTTGACTGAATCGGGTGAGGGTTCTTCGGTTCCTTTCCAGCCTCAGTTGTTTCACCGCCGAACAATTTTCGCAACCACTTCATCTTGTGTCTCCTTTCTCATGCCGAACAATAATTAGATTGATCCGCATAAGATACGGAACTTCGGTTTCTTGTCTATAATAACACGCTGCTTCTTTGCCGGAAAATCTCACTTTTCCGCCTAACTGCCTTAAAATAAACGACTTACCTGCCTTTTTGCCCGTTTACAACGCCTCAATGTAAGCCAACAATGCCACGATGTAAGCTTACAATTGCCTAATGTAAGCCTGCAACATTACGATGTAACCTTACAACGCCACAATGTAAAGCCGCAATGCCTCAATGTAACCTTACAACGGCACGATGTAAGCCAACAATGCCATGATGTAAGGCGACACTTTCGCTTTGTAACTTTGCAATGCCACGATGCAATTTTACAAAACCGCCATCACCGTATTGCTCGGCGAACCTTCGCCGGATTTATTTATTGCTATGATGCGATATTCGAGTTCAATTCCTTTCGGCTGTTCAACCAAAGTTGATTCTGTCTCGATTGCCGTTCCAACTTCCTGCCACGCGCCTTCGGGTCGATTCCTTCGCTGTATCTTATACGCGCTAACTTTCCCCCCATCAGCGGGGGCTTTCCAATCTAAGAACACCCAGCCATCGCCCTGCTTGGGCGCTTCGAGTTGGCGCACCTCTCCGGGCGGGGCAAGTGCGGTCGGGGTCTGGTTACCCGACCAGCCGATTAGCTTTAACTTGTCATCGTCGAAGTTGACTGTGTTCTCGGCGTAGCGCAGGTCGCTTTTTAGAGCATCGATGAGTTCTTCAATCGCTGTATCTTTGTCGGTGATTGATTGCTCGGCGGCAGCGCGGGCTGCCAGAAAAGTATCGTGTCGGGACTGGTAGACCATTTTTTTTAATCTTAAGGTCATCGGGGAAACCGGCGGCTGCGGATAAATAGGTTGATTGTCCCACAGTCCCCGCCATAACCGCTCAGCTAATGCTGCAATTTCAGCTTCCTTTTTGGGAAATCTCGGCATTTGCTTTCCCTCTTTTTCGTGCTTAATCTGGTATTTCTGTCCAGATGATATTCTGCCCCTTAACGTTATGCAAGCATTTTTTTCTGTCCGATTGTCCTTTAGTTCAAAAGCAACCATATCCGTTAAACCAGATGTATTATCGCTCTGCTGCAAAAAGTCGTTTTGAATCTAAACGGCTGCAAAGTCGCACAAAATCGAATCAGCAATTGCGAGGGCATTGCGCGTAAGGAAAACATGTCCGTCTTCGGTATTAATTAACCCCTGTTCCTGATACATACGAATCGGTGCTGCAAACAGGTCGTTGGCGTCGAAACCTGTGCGTGTTTTGAATTCCGCCAAATCAATTCCGGAGCATCGGCGCAGATTCAGGACGGCGGTCTCGCAGGCCCGTTCGAGGCCGCTGAGTGTTTCACTTTCTGCGACGGTGCTTTGGCTGCTTTCGACAGCTTCGACATATTTGCGGATATCGGGGTAATTTGTGCTCCTTGTGCCATTCAGATAGGAGGTTGCTCCGGGGCCGATACCGGTGTAACAGCCGTTTGCCCAGTAGTTAAGATTATGTCTGCACTGGAAACCTTCCTTTGCGAAGTTTGATATTTCGTACTGGTGGATGCCGGCTGTTGCAAACTCGTCAATTGTCAACTCGTACATAGCGCGGTCGGTATCTTCATCGACGGGTTGGATTTCGCCAGAGGCAGAAGCCTTGCCAAGCGGGGTGTGGTCTTCGTAGGTGAGGGCATAAGCGCTTATATGGTCTACCTGCAAATCGACAGCCGAGCGGAGATTTTGTTTCCAAGAGTCGAGGTCTGAACCGGGGACGGCGAAAATCAAATCGAGACTGATATTATCGAAACCAGCAGACCTGCCTTGCCGAACCGATTTTCGTATGCAATCGACGGTATGGGTCCTGCCGAGGAAATCCAGCTCCCGCTGAATAAAAGACTGAGCTCCAATTGAAAGTCGATTGACCCCAGCTTTGTGCAGCTCACTAAGGAGAGTTTTGTCTACCTGGCCTGGGTTGACCTCGATGG
>JBAPXT010000072.1:0-1503 GCA_049284355.1 Sedimentisphaerales bacterium | reverse complement strand
ATACTGGAAGGATAGCAAGAACTCAGGTTATGGAAAGGTCCTGGTCGGCAAGACCAAGGTCGAGCTCATCAGTACATTGCCAGAGGATTTAAATGAGAACCTGCTTGGCACTCTTGGCATAGAGGCGTCTATGCAACCCTCGACTACAACCACGACCACCGGTCCAAATGGTATTATCAAGCCCAATGTCGCCAGGCCTTTGGCTGATGCGAATTGCATGCGTGAATGGACTGAATTAGGCTATACTCCATCTCAGATCTCCTGGATGGGATGGTGTCACTTGAGCTAAATTTTTATAGAATTTTTTCTTTTTTTATGGAAATCTTGCAGCTTGTTGCTGTACATTTCTCAATAATTGCATGAAAAAGGTAATCAAAGAAGATGAACCAGGATTAACCTCTCGAAGCCGGGTTGAAACGAAATAGGATTTAGTCAAATAGATTAGATAAATGTGTCACGACAAAAGTCAGGTGAAGTCCAGGGAAAAGTCGCATGAGGTATGGGCCCTTTTTTAAAGGGAACATCCTAACGCCCGCTTAAACGGGTGACGGCTAAGCTTTCCCTGGACTTCACTATTACTTACATCTGAAACTATTTATTACTATTGGATGGAAATGCCACGTGTATAGTCCTAAAAGCTTGGCATTTATATACCAGCCCACTCCGATATGGCATGGGCAAAGGCAGAAGAAACAAAGTCTTAAAGCTGACCCCTGCCAAGATCAAGTACATAATTCGAGCTAAAACCAATAACATTAGCTCCAAAATTATCTCAATCGAGATGAAAGTTAGTATCCGCACAGTTAATAGAGTCTGGGGATATTGGATGAAAAACAAAGAGCCGTTGACACTAAAGAAATTCGGCCGTCCCAAGACCTATCTGAACGACCCCGACAGACTTCTCATTCTGAAAACTCACAAAGAGCAAAATTGTGGTGCAAGACGTCTTGAGAAGATAATCGAGCATAAATGCGGCCAGCATATTCCTCACAATTCCATTCACCAGGTACTTCTCGAAAACGATCTGGCCCATGAAGACAAGAAAAAGAAGATGCGCAGAAAGCCATGGATCAGATACGAACGGAAGCACAGCTTGTCAGCGGTTCATCTTGATTGGCACACCAGCACGATCAATGGCAAGGAGGTTTGTGTAGTCCTAGACGATAGTTCGCGATTTGTTCTTGCAGGCGGTGAATTCGTAGATGCGACTGCCGATGCAAGTATCGGTTTAGTTAGAAAGGTGCTGGATGATTTTGGAGTGGTTAGGAAGATAAGAGAGGTCATAACTGATCATGGATCACAGTTTTTTGCCAACAAAATAGACAAAGACGGTGAATCAGAAAGTACATTCGATGCGTTCCTTGCTGAAAATGGGATCAAGCACATTAAGGCCAGAATCAAACATCCTCAGACCAATGGCAAAATCGAAAAATGGTATCATACCTACGAGATAAATAGAAAATTATTTGATGATTTTGACAAATTCTTGAATTGGTATAACTC
>JBAPXT010000071.1:0-3589 GCA_049284355.1 Sedimentisphaerales bacterium | reverse complement strand
GTCGTAAATATCCACTTCTTCTTTGCGGACCAGATACAAAAGCAGGTCCAGTGGTCCTGCAAACATATCAAGATTTACGCGATAATCAGCCACGGTTACCTTCTCAATCCAACGGCCTGGCGGGCCTGTTCGAGGACATTTGCAGCTACGGCTTTTGCCCGCTCGGCGCCGTCGGCAAGGACTTCTTTGACATAGCCGACGTTATTTTCAAGTTCGGTTCTTTTTTGCCGGAACGGCGCAAAATATTCTATTACCAGCTCGGCCAGTCTCTTTTTGGATTCGCTGTAGCCCATCCCTCCCTTGCGATACCTTTTTTCCCATTCAGCCAGCTCATCATCCGAGGCAACCAGCTTCAAAAGCGCAAAGACGGTGCATTTATCGGGGTCTTTGGGGTCTTCGACCGGCGTAGAGTCGGTAACAATGCTCATAATCTTTTTCCTGACGCTTTTTTCCGCCTCGAATATCTCGATGGTATTTCCATAGCTTTTGCTCATTTTTTGGCCGTCGGTACCCGGCACGACAGCCACCGATTCGATGATATATTCTTTCGGCAGAGTGAAGACTTCGCCATAAGCATTATTGAAACGCATTGCAATGTCGCGCGTAACCTCGATGTGCTGCTTTTGGTCTGCTCCTACCGGCACTAAATCGCTTTTATAAATAAGGATATCCGCTGCCTGCAGGACCGGGTATGCGAACAGACCGTGATTTGGGCTTATGCCTTGGGCGACCTTGTCCTTGAAGCTTGTGCATCGCTGCAAAAGCCCCATCGGCGTTACGCAGGAAAGCAGCCACGCAAGCTCGGTAACCTCCGGCATGTCCGATTGACGCCAAAAAACGGTTTTCTTGGTGTCAAGGCCCAAAGCGATATAATCCATTGTAACGTCAAGAGTATGCTGGGCGACGTCGGCTGGTTTTGGGTTGCTGGTAAGGGCGTGGTAGTCAGCGATGAAATAAAAGCAGTCGTGCTCAGCCTGGAGCTTGAGGTGCTGACGCATTGCGCCGAAGAAGTTGCCTATATGTAACCTGCCGCTCGGCTGTATCCCAGATAGAACTCTCAATTCAAGCTCCCTATATTAAAACTTGTCCGCCTTTTACCCGCCGCAGGCGGGATGGCGGAAAAACAAAATAACCCAAAGATTCTATGTAAAAACGACTCAAATGTCAATGTTTTTACTTGTATTGTTGCTTGCGTCGCCTCTCGGAGCGCAGAGCAGTTCCCAGAATGTTTTTATCTGGGACCAGAATTCCTCATTTCCCCCCTTCAAAAAAACGGCGCTATTTTGCCTTTTTCTCGAGCATTTGTGCCTGGAGTTTTATCAGATCTTCGGCGGAGACGGTTTCTTCACGCAAATTGCTGAAGACGACTTTATAGTTACCATCAGGAAGCTTCCATTGTATCAGTACGGCGCTGGCGTCCCGCGGGTCGGCGCTATCGCCATAATACACAACGTCTTTGCCGGTTTGAATGAGATACTCGTATCTCGACTTGGCTATTAGCACATTACTCCTGTCGGCACCGATACCGCCCAGACAATATTTTATCAGCAATTTTCCGCCCTGATATATGTTGTCGCCGACCTGACTGCGACCCCCAAAGAGATTCGCGAATAAGAGCATCGTTATAATGATTGCTGCAGCAGCGGCTAATTTGCTTATTCTTAAATCTATAATAATATTGATGGTGTCCAGGCCGCCTCTGTGGTGCGGAAGCTGGTTCGGGATTTGATGCTTTATATCCTCGGCAAGATGAGAAGGGGCTGACCCTGCTGTTGCATCCGCCAGTTCATTCAATAATTTTTCCAGTTTTTCTTCGCTCATATCAGCTCTCCATCTTTAGTGAGAACCTGTTTTCTTAAAATTTTTAATGCCCTGTTCAACCTGCTTTTGAAAGTGCCCTGCCTTACATTTGCAGCTTCGGCGGCTTCGATAATAGTCAGGTGCTGCATATAATGCAAAACAACCGCCTGCCTCAATTTTACCGACAGCATTACGACGGCGTTTTTGAGGCGGCCAAGCTGCTCGGAATTTCCGGTTTCGTCAAACTCAGGGTCGCCGCCATCATCCGGCACATCAATTTCTTCAATATCGACTGTTTTAGTGAGCTTGTGCCTGCGCCAGTACAGCTTTGAGAGATTACCTGCAATTCGGTATATCCAGCTATTTAACGTTTTTCCGCTTCTTAGTTGTCCAATATGTTGCCACGCTTGGAGAAAGCTTTCCTGTGTCAGGTCTTCGCTGGCCTGACAGCTATGGCCAAGCCTTCTGAAAAACACATAAATCTGCTCATAATATATGTCAACGAGCTCGGCTGCAGCAGCACGATTTCCCGCTCCTAACCGAGCAGCAAGAGAATTCTGCCTTTGCTCCGAGTAATCCATACTGGTCCCAAGGCCTCGCTGCCACCTCTTATAAGATGCGCAGACCCGGCCTACTGTTCCATAAATTCTGTATTTTTTTACTATTTTCGGGCTGCTTTGCCCAAAAAACCCATAAAGACATTATATCCTAAACCTGATTTTACTGCAATGGCGCGGCAAGCAGGGGGGTAAACCTGCCAAAAATATTATTTGACCTGTTTTTTTTGGGTCAAAAGGGCAAATATCAGGACCGCCAGGAGGACTACGGCAGATATGTCTTTAACCAGCGGCGGCAACATCCAGCCATGATGATGGGTAACTGCTTCTGGACTAACACCCGCAACGATGAAATCGAGCAGAATACCACCTAAGAGGGCACATCCTGCTATAGTAGCCAGATAGGTGATTGCGGTTGCCCTGCCTAAGATTTTCCATATAGTTACAAAGGAGGCGGCATTGGTGGCGGGGCCTGTCATAAGAAAGACCAGAGCAGCACCGGGGGTTACCCCCTTCATCATAAGAGCTGCGGCGATGGGAACAGAGGCAGTTGCACAGACGTACATAGGTATCCCAATAGCCATCATAACAAGCATAGCGAAGATGCCGGTTCCGAGCTTTTCTGCGAAGAAATCATCCGGCACCAGAACCGAGATAAAAGCGGCGATAATCAGACCGAGGAGCATTGCGCCGCCGATGTCTCTCGGGAGCGTAACAAAGGCGAATTTTAAACCTCCGGTGATTTTTTTATTCTCGGCGCCGCCGCAGCATTCATCGGTGCATTTGGGTGGAAGCGGCTGGCCGTTCTTAAGAGACGGCGTGAACAAATCGACTAAGACGCCGCCGATGATACCAGTTACAAAAGCCATAATGGGTCTGAGGACGGCAAAGACCGGGCCGAGAAGACTTAAAGTTACGAAGATACTGTCCACACCGGTTTGAGGCGTTGATATTAAAAATGCGATAGTCGAGCCTTTGCCGGCGCCGTGTTTGTGCAGTGACATCGAAACGGGAATTACGCCGCAGGAGCATAAGGGTAGCGGCACTCCTAAAATTGATGCTTTCAGCACGGGCCAAATTCCTTTGCCGCCGAGGTGCTTTTCCACAAGCCGCTGCGATACGAGCATAGACAGGATTCCAGCCACGAGAAAGCCGAACAATAAATAGGGTGACATCTCAGCTACCGTAGCCCAGAAATCAGTCAGTATGGATATAACAAATGCGTTCATTAC
>JBAPXT010000070.1:0-10445 GCA_049284355.1 Sedimentisphaerales bacterium | reverse complement strand
TTTTCATATCTCTGCTTATGTCCCGCTTCTGCTCGCGCTCGGCGATTTTCCTCCGCTTATCATATTGCCTTTTGCCTCTAGCCAGCGCCAGTTCTACTTTTGCCAGGCCCTTATTATTAAAATAAATCTTAAGAGGCACAAGCGTAAAGCCCCGCTGCTCAAGTTTTGTCTTTATCCTGTTAATCTGGGCCTTGTGCAGCAGCAGCTTTCTTTTTCTGGTCGGCTCATGATTGTTTGCGCCTGCCTCCTGATACTGAGCTATGGTCGCCCCGACAAGCCAGCACTCATCGCCTACAATCCTGGCGTATGAGCCGTCAAGATTGGCCTGGGCCGCTCGAAGTGATTTCACCTCCGTGCCGACAAGCGACATCCCAGCCTCGAACTTATCTACAAGCTCAAAATTCCGATAGGCCTTCTTATTAACTGTCGTCGGATTCTGTTCGTCCCTGCTCTTGTGTGGTTTCGCTGCCATTTAAGCTATAATAGCCGCACAGCACCCATTTTGCAAGAAAACAGGTTCCTGCAGATTTGCTCCACCCGGCTCCCGCTGTTATTTATTAAGCAGCCATTGATGCGCCAGCGCCGCGATAAACCAGACTGCAAAACCCGCGCAAAGCACAATCCACAGGGCCAACTGTTTCCGAAAGCATATAAACGCAACAAGGAAAAACAAAATGGTCGGCAAAATCCCCCACAAAGCCCCCCTGCAGTAATCGCTCATCAGCCTGAAATTTCCCGGGTCGTCCGCATACAGCCAGAGCAGCACAATAAGACTGGCCAAAGGCATCACGGCAATCAGGCCGGCTAATGTCGGAAGTTTGCGACCTATCTGCGTGCAAAAAACAATCACACAAACACTAACCAGCAGCTTGATAAGAAATCGCATAATTACGGCTGGCCTTAATCACAACCACGACAAGCTCAAATCTTTTATTTGATGAGCCGGAGGCTCACCGGATACCGATAGTGCTCGCCTTTGTTTGCCGCGACACAGGCCATAATGCAAAAGATTAAGTTCACAACCCAGACCGCAGGGAACAACAGAAAGCCGATACATAAAAAAGACAACAGGCTTGCGGCAACGTATGCAATTGCAATCGTAATCTGAAAATTTAGTGCCTCTTTGCCCTGCTCATCAATAAATGGGTGCTCCTCTTTTTTCACCAGCCAAATGACCAACGGTCCCACAAAGCAGGTAAAGATGGCCAAAAGATGCGCCAACATCGCAAACGTCCGGGCATCTTTGCTCACGTCTGGCGGCTTCGTAGTTTCATTTATTTCTGCCATAACCTGACTCCTTTCTGTTAAATTATACTTGGCTCGACAAATCCCTTCTCTTTCTTTAACAAAGGCAGCTTAAAAAGGCAAGAATAAAATTTACACCTCTGCGGCTTATCTCACTTATCATTTACGCTTAAACCGGGTTTTCTATTTAGCTTGCTTCCTGCTCTCCCGGCAGAACTTGCCCATTAACGTCATTGCCTCGTTCATCCTCTCAGCAGAGCCATCCATCTTTGCGTAGGCATAAACCAGCTCTAACAAGTCAGGATCCGGTTTAACAGTACCATAATGGTGCGCAACATTAACGATGCCGGCATCAAGGCCGTACTCCATCGCCTTTGCAACGTAAGCCCTGCAGACGCCGATTTTCCGGCCCGGCAAATCGCGGACGCAATTACTTATCCCGAGCACGCAATGCACACCCTTCATCTTCGCATCACTTTTGATTTTCTTTATTGTCTCGAACGCCCGGTAGGTATAGCCCGGCACATTCGGTTCCATCGGCATATCTATCGCTAATGGAAACACGGTCGAGTCGAAGAATATTTCACCGGGCGCAAAACCGTATTCGCCAACCGCCTTCTCGAAAATCTGTCTGGCTAAGCAATACAGCTCGTCAACTGAATGCGAACCGCCCGGGCCGGCAGGTGCTCCATCACCAACCAGAAGGCCGACAAACGCAAAGTCGAAATGCTTTTTCAGCGGCAGTATGTTATCCATCGTATAGACCTTGACCGAATTTATAAGCGGCTGCTTCACTTTTTCCTTCGTGCTGCACCACCGCTCCAGGCCGGCTGTCAGAACATCATCGTTGCTGCTGTCGATGCAAATCGGCACACCACCGCCCCACTTGCGAACCATCCTGACGTATTCGAGCATCATATCTACGGTAACCTGCGGGTCGTCTTCGCCAAAGGCATCGAGATTGACCGCAATATAATCAGCGCCTTCTGCCCCCTGCGATTGAATTATGTCCTTGATATAGTCCAAAGGTTCTGACGGCGCCGAATACGCATCAGGCCCGAGCTTGGCCAACTGCTTCATTATCGCAGCGGTTTTTGGAATCGAGGCGTGGACTGCTTCGCCAATAGAAATCAAGGGCTTGTTCATCGTATGGTCTTACCAAATAAACAATTCAAGACTATGTTAACTGCCGCCGTCGTTAAAGTCTCACAGGCCGGCACCGTCGAGTATTGCCGGCAGTTTATCTTCCCAGCCCAGCGCCATCAAGTGAATACCCTGGCAGCAGTCTTTAATTTCGTTAATGATTCGTATGGCAATTTCCACGCCGGTCTGGCCGGATTTGGTTTTCTCTTTATCTTTTTTCAGCTCCTCAATCAAATTCTGCGGCACATTAACACCGGCGACGTTGGCATTCATATAATTGGCCATTCCGACGGATTTGAGTATTACTATCCCCGCCATAACTGGCACATTAAAGTGGGAGACCTTTTTCATAAATTCCTTAAATTGTTCCGTGTCATAAACAGCCTGCGTCTGGAAAAAACGTGCTCCCGCTTCGATTTTCTTTTCCATCTTTAAAATCTGGGGCTCCAAAGGCTCCGCCCCCGGCGTGACAACCGCTCCGAGGAAAAACTTGGGTGTCCCATCCAGCTCTTTTCCCGCCATATCTTTACCCTGCTGCAGCGTAGTAGCGGCAGCAAGAAGCTGGACCGAATCCAAATCAAACACCGCCTTCGCCTGCGGATGGTCGCCTAAATTCGGATGGTCGCCTGTTAAACACAAAACATTCTCGATTCCAAGCCCGTAGGCACTTAGAAGGTCTGATTGAAGGGCCAGACGATTGCGGTCTCGGCAGGTCATCTGAAATACCGGCTCCATACCCCGCTCAACCAAAAGCCGACAGGTGGCAAGTGAGCCGAATCTCATTACCGCACTTTGAAGGTCGGTAACATTAAACGCTGTTATCCTGTCCTTCAGGGATTCTGCCTCTTTGAGACATTTCTCAATGCTTACTCCCTTAGGCGGACCAATCTCGCTTGTTATTGCATATTTGCCTTGTTCGAAACATTCCCTAAGTTTCATATCTCAAATATCTCCTTTTCTCATCAGATGTCTTGTGCTCTTTACCGTTCTATGTCATAAAATGACGATTTCCGCAAGTCTTTGGAAGGCAGCATCTTGCTGTGGTCTCTTGGCTTGTAGATTTTCTTTATATTTACCAGCCGTCCAATACTCTTCAGCCGTTCATAAATCTTTATCCACCCGCAATCTTTTTCGTGGTCAACCTCGCATTTTCCGTCCTTGGCGCCGCCGCAGGGCCCGTTAAGCAATCCCTTCTGACATTCAACAATGGGGCATATCCCCCCCGTATAGTCTAAAGCACAATCCCCGCAGGCGCCGCATCGTTCATCTGCCGGCCAAAGACCCTGCAATCCGCCGAGAGAAACGGTGTTTGCCGCAGGGTGCACCACCTTATCCGCCACCACTTTAGCAGTTGCCTGGACCCCAATTCCGCAGGTTAATATCAGAATAGAATCGGACTGTTTGATTTTATCCATTTCCCTTGCCAGGCGAGTCGTTACCAGAACTTTATTGCAGAGAAAATCAACTAAGCACGTCCCTGTTACGTTCTTGCCCGCCTTCTCCACCTCTGCCTTCATTGCTGATAGGGCCTTTTCTCCGCCCGTTCCGCACGCTTCAACGCAACCGTTACAAGCAAGCAGAAATATGTTCTTTTCTTCCTTAAGGGACTCTAATACTTCATCTATAGGTTTATCTTTTGTAAACAGCATATCTTAAATTTCCTCAAGCACCATGTTAACTACTTCTGGAATTCTCTGGCTGACCTGCTCGGTCAGTTCCAGCCCGTAATTTATCTCTTTCGGCTCAATACCGATGATTACAATTTCCTTCGGCGTACGGTTCATTTTTTCAGCAGCGGCCAAAGCATCAATAAGCCCAAACTGATGCGGGCTGATTTTCAAATCTTTGTCCCCGCCGAAAATCCGGGTTAATTTGTCTATCTCTGACGCCTTGAAGCGGGCCTTGTAAGTAGTGCCGGGTTTTTCACCGGCCCTTATTGCATCGATGACCACCAGTTTATCCAGGCCCTCCTGTGACAGCAGCATATCCGCCGCGGCAGTTCCGCCGTCAATAACTTCTACATTATCGGGCAAAGCCAGACCCTGCAATTGTTTAGCTGCGTGGACGCCGACACCCTCGTCCTTTAACAGGATATTACCCAGGCCAAGAATCAGGACGCTTTTTTCTTTAGCACCGCTGTTCACTGGCTTAACCGCCGGATTATCTGTTTTTACGTGCATATCAAACAACTCTAAAGACCCCTAATTTGTTTCCCCTGACGTCAAGTAAATGAACCGCGCACGCCAGACACGGGTCGAACGCCCGCACAATCCGAACGAGTTCAAAGGGATTGTCTTTGTCCTTTACTTTAGTGCCTATTATTGCTTGTTCTACCGCTCCCGGCTGGTCTTTATCATCTTTCGGCGAAGCATTCCAGGCCGTAGGCGTAATCACCTGATACCGCTCGATTTTCCTGTCCTTCACGGTCATCCAGTGCCCAACTGCGCCTCGCGCGGCCTCCGTCAGGCCAGCACCCGCACCGGTCTCAGGAACCTGGCTCTCGACAATAACCGGCCCACTTGGCTTCAAGGCCTGCAGCCAGTCAACCATAGCATCGCCGATGAGTTTGGCCTCCACTGCTCTTGCTGCGTGTCGGCCAAGCACCGAGAACAGTGCTTCGATGCCGACTCCAAATTGGCCAAGCAGCAAATCAACCAACTCCTTTGTTCGGCCGTCCGCCTGCACATAATTGCTTACCATCCGAGCCAAAGGCCCAACCTCGCAAACCTCACTCTTATACCGGGGAGATTTCAGGAACGAATAGGCCTCTTTCTTCTTAAGCTGCGGTTTTGTTTCACCCTGTACCGGGTTCTTTCCGGAATCTGAATCCGCATACCAGGAATGTTTCACATCCTCGGTGATATTCTCTCTGGCAAACGGTTCGGCCTGCAAATCCGGCGAAATAACCCCGGCCTTGAACAGCCTGCCCGCGGGTAAATCAAAGCCGCCATAAGTAAGAAGCCTTTTGCAGCCCCTGCCTATCTCGAAATAGTCGCTGTAGGCCTTCGCTACTGTCATCACGTCCGGAATGTAGGTATTATCAACAAAATCACGTATCTCGTTCAATCGCCACAGGAAGTTGGTGATTTTGTCCTCGGTCGGCTTCTCGGTAACCCCGCCGGGAACTATGCCGACATTATGCGGCATCTTCCCGCCGAAAATCGATAGCATCTCGTGACATTTGCGTCTGATATCAAGGGCCTTGAGATAATGATTGACCAAATCAGCATTTGCCGGCCCCGATATTCGATAATCACCCTCATATCGCGGCACAAATGGCGCCAAATCGCCTACCGCGCCAACTGCATCCACGTAATCCAGCGCTGCAAGATGATAGAAATGAAGGATATGTGACTGCAGAAAATTGGACCCAAAGATAAGAGCACGAATCAGCTTGGCGTTGTCCGGAATTTTGCCCATCAGCCCGAACGCCTCATCGATACAAAAAGCTGACGCCGTCGCGTGGGCAATGGGACAAACTCCGCATATTCGCTGCGTCAACTGATTGGCGTCCCGAGGGTCCCTCCCTTGGAGGATTATCTCAAATCCCCGAAAAAGTGTCCCGGCGCTTTTGGCCTCTTTGACCACCCCGCCGTCAATCACAGCTTCCACTGCCATGTGGCCTTCTATCCTTGTTATCGGGTCAATCTTGATTTTCTTGCTCATTTGAGGTCCTCGAAAGTAATTTTTTCATAAATCGGCGATGTGCCATCCGGGAACTCCGGCTCAACACATCCCAGGCAGGGCGAGCCCGCCTTGATGCACCAGTTCACCCCGCTATTCCACTGCCTCAGCGGACAATCGGCGTATGTATAATGGCCCCTGCACCCAAGCTTGTAAAGGCAGCCCGGGTCGCCCAGCACTTGGGCGAATTTCCCCTTATCGAAATCCGCTCGTCTTGGACAATTTTCGTGAATCAATTTTCCATAGATAAGTTTTGGCCGCCCCAGCCCGTCTAATTCAAGAGCTTCAATGCCGGAAAAAAGTATCACTGATATTGTGCCTGTAAACCACTCCGGGTGAGGTGGACAGCCGGGAACATTCACCACCGGCGTCTTAATCCCTTTTTCATTAAAAATCGTCTTAACGCCTTTGCATAAAGTGGGGTTGGGTTTCGCCGCCGGTATCCCGCCATAGGCGGCACACGTGCCAAGGGAAATTGTAAGCAGGGCGTTTCTTCCAAGCTCTTCAACACTTTCTTGGATGGTTATATGCTCCCCGCCTCTTTCACCGATGCTGCCGTAAAGCCCCTCCTCCGCGGTAGGAATCGCACCTTCCACGACTAAAATATAGCCGCCTTTTCTGTTCTTCTCGGCATCCCTGAGAACCTCAATTACCGGCTCACCCTGTCCGGCCATTATCGTCGCGTGGAAAATTAAATTAAGCCGCTGGCCGGGCACAAGCTCATCGAGCAGGAGATTCTGTATCCTCGGACTGACCGCATTCAAAATAGATACAGAACAGCCCGTACAGCCTGCCCCCTGCAACCATACCACTGGATATTTCCTCGTAGTCACTTTTGCCCCTTTCCGTATTAAAGTTTGCGACCCACCGCTTGCCGCTTATGATGCTCCGCGAAGCGCAAGTCACACAATCTGAAAAACCAGAATATCAAACACTTCATCCGGACGCTATTTTTTTATGACTTTTATTCACAATGACTTATATAATTTATTCCCAAACCCTTATACGACCAGGAAGTTTTTTTGCACTATATTGCCGCGAAAATGCTTCGAAAACGCGCTGTTGCAAAGAGTTCGGCACTGTGGATAACCTGTTGATAACTCATTTTCCGCTCATTAAAAAAATCTCAGGCAGTGCCAAACAAAACCGGCTTGCTTTTCGCCGTCACTTTTCAGGTCTGGCCACTGCCAAAAATTACAACTCTTAACTTCCTGCCAACAAAGAAGTTACACCAACCTGTAGTGAATATCAATAAAATCAAAATCGGACTTTCGATATTATATTAACCATTTTACCAAAATACCCCAGATTAACATCGCCCCAAAAGAAGATTTACCCTTCGTGGATAATTATAGAAAAGCCCAAAGACGCCGGGAGCTTCCATTAACCCCTAATTCTGCTGATTTTACAGACTTTATGGGGATACTGAAACTGCTCGAACAACAAGCACAAATATGCCGGCAAGCAAAAATATGGTTATTTTTGACAGTACCTCAGCCAGTATTAAACTGACAATGAAAGTTACAATCGCCCTCGCCCCTTTTATGTTGCAGGATACCGTGTATGCCCGATACATCAATGCGACCATCCAGATTGCCATAAAAATAGCTATAATCATCGCAAACCCGAATACCAACACATCCGCGGGGTTAATTGCAGCCGCCGGCGCAATTTGCTTAGCTTTGGATACTATATACTCAAGGACTCTTTTATTGGCATCCGGCAGCATCACCAAAGCTGCTATCAAATAAGGCCATCTCGCCAGCGCCTGCGTCCCGAGAACGTCTATCGTCCTGAAAGAGCTTCGAGACACAATCAAACCAAAGAAAAATAGCGGAATCACCATACATATCCAGTTGATTACGCCCTCAGATAGGAAAAACCACATCGGAGCTGCGGCGCCTGTGTGTAAGTCAAGCACGCCGTCGAAATGGGTATTGCTGAGCGAGCCGACAAATCCGCTAACCAATATAATTGCCAGTCCCAGCAGCAACGTCTTAAAACCCGCGATGAACCTGAAAGGATTAAAGAGCCACTGGCTCAGGCGGTTGCCATTTGCCGTTTTGGTATTCGCTGTGATTTCAGTCATAACTTTTTCTCCTTGCCGTCTTTCCTGGATTTTTCAGCAGGTTTAACGCTCTCGATAATTTCATCGAGCCGGTTGCGGACCGTCGGGTAGCTCAGTCCCAATAGGCGCGCCATCTCTTTCAGCGACCCGCTCGCCTTGATAAACTCGAGTATAAAGCCCTGGTCGTCAATGGATAATCTCGATAACAGGGGCAGCTCATATTGGCCCTGTATCTCCGTCTGGCACCGCTCGCATATCAGACTTTTCACGTTTAACTGACTGCTGCACGATGGACACATTGTTGGCAATATTTTCATAATTCTGCTCCATTCGTAATTAACCCTATCAAAGTGGCGAAGCAGCCTGCCGACTTATCCACCCAGCAATGTCGCCTATGACCGCCTCCGCAATATGGCCTGCTTGTTCATACTCCGCAGGCGTGGATTTGCCCTGACCTTCCACAAACAAATGATTAAGCCCTTCATAAAATTTGAACTCGACATTTTTTTGTGAAGATAAGGTCTTCTTCCAAAGTTGAAAATCGGCTTCGGTAACCTGATAATCCCTCCCGCCCTGCATAATCAGCATCGGCTGTGTCAGTTCTTTTGCCACCTCTGCTGGCTGGTATCCACGCAAATCGAGCCAGTATGCGGCTGGTACGCCTAATGGCAAATCCGCTGCGGCAGTTTCAGGAGACAATTGAGGGTCTTTGACCTTGGCAACCTGACTTTTCAGTTGTTCTAAACTTGTCTTCTCGGTATCCGTAATTACACCGTCCAGAGAAAAAACGTATGTGAATTGCTCCAGCACTACATCCTCAACTGGTCGTGCTGTCCCGGCCATTATTATAAAGCCGGCTATCTTTGAGTCACCCTTGCCAATCCTCGGAATTAAATATCCGCCTAAGCTGTGACCGAGAACAAAAACTTTATTAGGGTCAATTTGACTGCTTTCACGTAATAAAGCCGCCGCTGCAAGAGCATCATCGACAACCTCTTCTTTGACGGTGAGCGTATTCTTAATAGCAGCCATCTGAATCGGGAATGCCTTCGTGCGCTTCTCATATCGTAAAACAGCGATGCCCCGGCTGGCTAAACCGTGTGCCAAATCACGAAAGGGCTTGCTTGGCCCGATAGTCTCATCACGGTCCTGTGGCCCTGAGCCGTGAACCAGCACAACTGCCGGAAATGGCCCTTGTCCTTTAGGCAGCGTTAACGTCCCTGGTAGAGCTAATTGCCCTGTCCCCACCCGCACCTCTTTTTCACTAAAGACATCCGAACTTACCAAATCGGCTGGTTTTTCAGGTGCAGACACTTTGGCAGGCACGAAAAACAGCCCTGCTATTTGCTTATTGCCGTCAAACACGATCTTGGCGTCCAGAGCACCTTTTTCAAATTTGCAGGTTACAAAAATCACATCGTATTGTAGTACCTTCTCCCTTAGAGTCCCTGCCTGCTCGACAAAAGGTCCGAACTGGGCGATTAAGGAATTCCAGGCCTCCTGCAGTTTTTCCGCAGGCAGCGCCTTTTTCATAGTCTCGTCGAAATTCTCCGTCGCCTTTTTGCAATCTCCGCTCGCAAGCGCACTGACTAAATCCTTCGCTAAAGTTTCAATGGATTTAGGTTCAGCCTCTGCCCCTTGCACGGCTTTTTTCGCTGGTTCGGCGTTATCGCCCGCAAATCCCTTTGCAGCTGCAATTACGATTAGCCCTGCCCAGAGACTAATGCCTGCTATCCCTATAATCCGCCTCGTTAACATTCGCTTACCTCCTTTTGGTATTCAAAGTACGAATAAACAATGGTATAAACGGCAACCGCAAGCACTGGAATAATAACGAAAAATATCGCATAGCTCTGAAAAAGCACACCAATAAAAGCAATCATCCCGGCAATCTTAAACAGCTTCCCGCCCACTTTGTTGGTTTTGTCCCACACTTTTTCGCTGCTCAATGTCCAGGGGGTTCTTATCCCTATAAACCAGTTCCTTTTTGAATGTTCACAAAGAATGCCGATATAGAAAAACAAAAGGCCGAGACTAATCGGCAATATAACATTAGGACTTATTTTGGTTCCAAGGTTCCATAGGATAATCTGCAAGTCGATAGAAACAAAGAAGATGGAAAACAGGATAATAAATCCATCATAATATTTCCTGAATCTTTCGATGTTTGTCTTCAGTGGGTCTATCCGAGGAATAGCAAAGAACAGCAGGCCGACTCCCACAAGAGTTAAAGGCATCAAAAATAATCCCCAGAATTTTGACATATAACCATCAACCTCTCCTTTGGCGTTCCAGTGAGAAGCCA
>JBAPXT010000069.1:0-2799 GCA_049284355.1 Sedimentisphaerales bacterium | reverse complement strand
TTGAACTGTTGTTTTTCATCAAAAAATGGCCTTCCCGTTGACATCATACCGAGACAACAAGGATTATAAGAATATTCGGTACGTTCTCCGATTGTATTTAAATGCGAATAACCACAAGTCTTTTCATATTTACAATTAACACAACTATTCAATGCTTGTTTTTGTTTCACATTTTCCTAGTTTCTTTGTTAAAGGCATAATTCCGTCAAATGTTTATAACCGTAATTTCAACAACGAATTACAACGAAAAAACGAAAATGGACACTTGGTCAAAACAAACCCAATCAAACCCAATTTTACCCGCCTCAGGCGGACTTGTCCCGAGCGCAGTCGAGGGATCTCATCCTTCTACGAACCACACTTGCTCAGGACAGGCTGGGATGACGCTTTGCGTCAATTGCTGCGATTTGGTTTCTCGAAAAACCTTGCAATTTCAGGGGAAATGTGCTATGTTGAATGTTTCGATAGGTATTGCTTTTAGGGTATATGTGAGGAATCCAAGGGTGTGCACAGTGCAGATGTCGAGAAGAAAGGGTGTTAAAGGATTTTACACAGCCGGAGTTATTCTGGTACTTTTTCTGGCTTTAGAAGGGGCTTGCACGGCATTTGCAGCCAGTGTAATCCTTAATGAATACAACGCCGTCGATAACAACTCGTATCTTAATGGCGGAAACGCTTCAGCCGATGTCGACGGAGGCAGGGCATCGGACAGCTGGTTCGGGCGGGTATTAGGCAATGGCGGCGACTGGTTCGAGATGGTCGTCATTACCGACCATCTTGATATGCGAAACTGGAAACTGGATATCTATGAAGGGGGGGTGTTTTCCGAAACCTTAACGCTGACCAATAATAGTATCTGGTCTGACCTTCGAAGCGGGACAATCATAACAGTATCAGAAGACGTTCCCAGCGACATTAGCTATAATCCCGCCGGCGGCGACTGGTGGATAAACGTGCAGGCAAACAACGGCGCCAACGGGGCATATATTACAGCTTCTAACTTTGGGGTAGGTAACAACAATTGGCAGCTTAGAATAAGAAATGCTGCCGGCACTGTAATGTACGGCCCGGCAGGTGAAGGCGTCTCTCCGCCAAGCGGGATAAGCGGGACGGAGGTCTTCAAGCTAAAAGCCGACCCGAGCGCATCAATTACTCCCACATCAACCGATTATGGCGACGGGAAAGACCTCAGCACGTTCGGCGCCCCGAACCGGTGGGGCAAGCAGGACTTCAATTTACTGCGCAGTGTTGTCGCTCAGCCGTCAACAAGTTTAACGCTGACCTCGCCTAACGGCGCAAACACAATACAAGCCGGAACCGTTTGGCCCGTTACCTGGCAAACCGGGGGCACTATCGCGGACGTTACCATCGAGTTATCGATAGACAATGGGAATAACTGGTCTGCTGTTTTCCCCCATAATGTTGGCAACAGCGGCAGTTACAACTGGCAGGTCCCGATGGTTGATTCGGCGCAGTGTCTTATTCGCGTGGTCAATACCGCTGACTTGACTATTTTCGATACCAGCAATGCGGTCTTTACAATATATCAATGCCCGCTCGAAGGGGACCTTAACGCAGACTGTGCCGTTGACTTTTATGACTTTGCAATCCTTGCCTCGGAGTGGCTGCAGTCCCAGTAGCCGCTGCAATATCGGCTTTTAGCTGACGGGTTTCCATTATTACAAACAGATTCCAATGCGCTGCGCTTCGGTCGTGACGACAACCTTTAAGGTGTTATTTTGACGATAGTTTTGCGACATCTTTTGCGAAGTAGGTGATGATTATGTCCGCGCCGGCGCGTTTGATTGAGTAGAGCGTTTCCATCATTGCCTGTTCTTTATCCAGAAGGCCGGCGTCGGCGGCGGAGTTGAGCATCATATATTCGCCGGAGACGTTATAGGCGGCGATGGGACAATCGAAACGCTGACGTGCTCGGTATATAATGTCGAGGAAACAAAGAGCGGGTTTGACTATTACGATGTCGGCGCCTTCTTTGATATCAAGGGCGATTTCGGCGAGGGCCTGGCGGGCGTTGGCGGGGTCGGCCTGATAGGTTTTTCGGTCGCCGAAGGCGGGGGCGGATTCGGCAGCATCTCTGAACGGGCCATAGAAGGCGGATGCGAATTTGGCGGCGTAAGACATAATGGCGACGTCGTGGAAGCCATTTTGTTCCAGGGCTTCGCGGATGTATTTTACGCGGCCATCCATCATATCAGAAGGCGCGACGATATCTGCGCCGGCGTAGGCGTGGGAGAGGGCGACTTTGGCAAGCAGCTCGCAGGTTGCATCATTATCTATATTTCCAAACTGTTTTACCGCTGAGTTCGCAGAGCCCGCTGAGTATATATTTTTTTTAATCTGTTTCATTTCTGCGTTCTCCGCGTTCTCTGTGGTTAATTTCTTTTCTATTACGCCACAATGGCCGTGCGAAGTGTATGCACAAAGGCAGACGTCAGTAATGACGAGCAAATCGGGGACGGCTTTTTTGATTTCCCTTATGGATCGCTGGACGACGCCGTTTTCGGCCCAGGCATGCGAGCCGGTCTGGTCTTTTTTGGCGGGCAGGCCGAAGAGAAGTACGGCAGGTATTCCAAGAGCGGCGACTTCGGCGGCCTCGGCTGCTATTGTGTCGGGCGAGAAGTGGAAACAGCCGGTCATTGACTTAATTGGCTCTTTGAGGTTTTCACCTTCGCGGACAAAGAGCGGGTAGACTATGTTATCGACGCTTAAAGACGTTTCGCGGACTAATCGTCGGGTGGTGGCGCTACTACGCAGCCGACGCAATCTGATTTTTGGAAA
>JBAPXT010000068.1:0-8090 GCA_049284355.1 Sedimentisphaerales bacterium | reverse complement strand
GAAGGAACTCGCGGGGAAAGGTTGTTCCACGGTGTTATATTCATCCTCATCGCAGGTTTTCTCATCTTAAAGTTGGTCGTTGGCCGGTTTGCCTTCGAACGCCTCCAGTATCTCTATAATGGCTTTTTGATTGCCGTCTTGATTATTGCCGTCACTGCTTTTCAGCCGGAAATTAGAGGGGCTCTTATACGAATAGGACGCACCAGCTTCCTGACGGGCTCTTCCCATCTGCTGTCAAGAGCTGCAGAAGAGATAATTACCACTGTAACCGAGCTTGCCGCCGCCAAAACCGGCGCCATTATTGTTATTGAGAGGAAAGTGGCGCTGGGAGAATTTATAGAAACCGGCGTCGAAATCGATGCTAGGGTTACTGCCGAATTGCTCAAGACTATTTTTTACCCCGGCACCCCGCTTCACGATATGGCCGTTATAATCCGAGGCGACAGAGCAGTGGCTGCCGGAGTGCAGTTGCCGTTGGCCGAAGCCGGCAGCGTAGGTGGCGTTGAACTCGGCTCCCGCCATCGCGCCGCCATTGGCATAACCACCGGCTCGGACGCCATCTGCCTGGTAGTATCTGAAGAAACCGGAATCATCTCACTCGCACAGAACGGAAAGCTGACCAGAAAAATCAGCGAGCCTCAGCTGAGAAAGCACTTAATCAGCACGATGGATGAGATGACCCCGACTGTCGAGAGGTTCTGGAGATTGTCGAAGAAAAAAAGTAACCAAAAAAACGAAGATGAAGATGTTGTATAATACGTGCCCGAAGGGACACCAGGCGCCTTCTCCTGTAGCTTGGCCAATCGCGTTTGGTGGCTCATTAAAATGACAAAAAAAATCAACTACGGAAAAATAGTGGTTGTCGTTTTCATAACAGTCCTGATTTGGGTCTGGGCGGACCTGGCCTTGGATGAGGTATTCACTGTCTCCAACGTTAATATAACTGCCAAATCCACCAATCCCGCCCTCTGGGTAAGTTTCGGTGACAAGCCGTCCGCCTCTATCGACAAGATGGTTCTTAAGGGGTCGGCGTCGAGGATTGCCGATGTAAAACGAAAACTAAAAGACGGCTCGCTTGTTTTTGAATTCTCCCTAGACCCCGAACAGACCGAAGCAATCGCAGGCCCCGGCGAATACGCCATCAACGTCCTGACCCTCCTTAGGCAAAGCGACCAGATAAAACTGCTCGGCCTTACGGTCGAATCCTGCGAGCCGAAAACGCTTTCGGTAAAGGTCGTCGGGCTTGACAAGAAGCTGCTGACCATAAAGTGTATCGACGAAACACAGAACATCATACAGGCTGCAACCATTGAGCCTAAACAGCTCGATATGTTTGTACCCAAAGACTGGAGCGGAGAAAAACTCACCGCAAACGTTCAACTAACCCGCAGGGAAATCGACCAAGCCAGATTGACGCCTGTCGAAAAAACCCCCTATATCGAGTTGGCTCCGGGGCAAATCAGAGAGTTGCAAAGGACCATCAAAGTCACTATGCCGCCAGATGAAGACCTGCTCGTCGACTATACCATAACAACCCCAAGGTTGAGATTCTCCTTAAGCCCCAACCTTCAGGGAAAATTCAAGGTCGCGGTAGACAACCTTGACGAAGTGATGCGTACTATCAGCATCAGGGCCACCGCAGATGCAAAACGGGCCTACGAAAAAATGCCCTGCCAGGTCACCCTGGAAATTGACGATGAAGACGCCGGTTCAACTGAGCCTATAAGAAGAGAGCTTATTTACAACTTCCCCGACGAATATCTCCGCAAAGACGATATCAAGCTTAATCAGCAGCCGGTTACCGCCCGATTCAGACTGATACCCATACCTGCGCCTTCTGCCGAAACCACCCCTACCGTGGGGGGATAAACCGCAGTACTATTTTGCGATGAACTGTAAAGGGGTTGCGGTTAAATATTTGATTTTCCTGCGTCCTCGCAGTATAATCCCTTCGTATATAATGTTATGCATGCACTTACCCTGATAATTATAACTTTGCTTCTGTTCACAATAGCGTACAGGCTCTATGCAAAGTTTATCATAACCAAGGTACTTGTATTCGACCGCAACCGGCCCACACCGGCCTATACGCTGCGCGACGGAAAAGATTACGACCCCACAAACCGCTACGTATTATTCGGGCATCACTTCGCGGCCATAGCCGGCGCCGGCCCTCTTGTCGGCCCTGTCCTGGCTGCACAGTTCGGGTATCTGCCGGGCTTTCTGTGGATACTCATCGGCGCAGTCCTCGGTGGTGCAGTCCACGATATGGTAATCCTTTTTGCCTCCGTTCGAATGAACGGCCTTTCCCTGACCCAGCTGGCTAAGCAGCACATAAGCGCCCCCGCAGGCGTCGCTACGGCATTTGCGATACTGTTCATCATAATAACGGCGCTCGCCGGCCTCGCCCTTGTGGTGGTCAATGCCCTGAACCAAAGCAGTTGGGCCACATTTACAATAGCGGTCACACTCCCAGCCGCGCTTATCGTGGGCCTTTATATGTATAAAATCAGGCCCGGTAAGATTATAGAGGCGTCATTAGTCGGCGTTGTAATCGTGGTCCTCGGCGTGGTCTTCGGCGAACCACTGTCAAAGACAGGTTTCGGCTCCCTCTTCCTGTTTTCCAAATCATCCCTTTCTGTAATCCTGCCGTTCTACGGCTTCATCGCCTCTGTACTGCCCGTGTGGTTGCTGTTATGTCCCCGTGATTATCTCAGCTCCTATATGAAAATCGGCACTATCGCTCTTCTTATCGTCGGCATATTCGTGGTTAACCCCACAATACGTATGCCCGCTACGACCGCTTATATACACGGCGGCGGCCCAATCATCCCAGGCAAGGTCTGGCCCTTCGTCTGTATTACCATCGCCTGCGGGGCTATCAGCGGCTTTCACAGTCTGATAAGCTCCGGCACCACTCCCAAAATGATAAGCAGCGAGGCCGATATCCGCTTCATCGGTTACGGTGCAATGCTCACCGAGGCGGTCGTATCCGTTATGGCTCTCATTGCCGCAACAGTGATGCTACCCGGCGATTATTTCGCGATAAATGTCTCGCCCGAAATCTTCGCTAAATTGGGCTTGGCCACCGACAAACTCGCTGACATAGAAAAAATGACCGGCGAGACCCTTTCAGGCAGAAGCGGCGGCGCAGTCTCTCTGGCCGCAGGTATGTCGCTGATTCTGTCGGCTATACCCGGTATGAAACACCTGATTGGATACTGGTATCACTTCGCAATTATGTTCGAGGCTCTTTTCATTCTTACAACCGTTGATGCCGGCACACGTGTGGCAAGATACATCCTTCAGGAAATGCTTAAGGTCGTCCATCCCAAACTGGCCAGCAGCACCTGGATGCCCGCCGTAATCCTCAGCGGCGGAGCTGTCAGTTTTCTGTGGGGATACTTGCTCTACCACGGTGATGTGGCCACTATCTGGCCTCTGTTCGGCGTCGCAAACCAACTCCTCGCTACCCTTGCCTTGTGCGTGGGGACCGTCTTTATACTCAATCACTCACGCAGATGGGCTTATGGCCTTATAACCTTTGTCCCTTCCCTGTTTATGGCGGCTACAACTTTCGTCGCCGGCATCGACAATATAAAAAACAACTACCTTCCAAAGCATACCTTCCAGGGAAATTTGAACGCTGCTCTTTCGATTATTATGCTCGTGCTGGTAGTGATAATCTTCTTCGAATCGCTGAGAAAAATAGCGGGATTCTGGTCGAATGGATTGCAAAACGCTCCTGCCATCGAGCCATCCTCCGGCAAACCAGCGCCTGATATGGATATAACGGTGCCGGATTAGACCTTCTCATCTGCCCTGTGGCTCCGGACGAGCAACCGTATCGGCACTTCTGCTACGGGCAGCAGATCCCGCAGTCTGCCGATAATAAATCTGCGATAATTCTCCTCAAAAAGTTCCGGCTTATTCACAAACATCAGGATTGTAACAGGGTTAACGGCCGTCTGGGTCGCATAGTAAACCTTCAACCTGCTGCCCCCGCCTCCCTTGGCCGTGCTGACGTCCTCTGCCTTCATCGCCTCAAACGCCTTATTTAATCTGCCGGTAGTTATCCACGTTGTCGTCTGCTTGAAAATCTCAGCCGCCAAATCCAGAACGCTCTGAACGTTCTTCGCCTCCGTGGCGGTCGTAAAAGCTATCGGCGCATATCTCAGGCCCGGCAATACCTGCGTCAAATATTCTTCATACTCGCTGGTAACTGTCGTCCCCTTCGCAAGGTCCCACTTGTTGATGACTATAATACAGCTTTTGTATTCATCAGCAATAAATCCGGCGATTTTTTTATCAACCTCCGAAACATCTGCCGTCGCATCAATCAGAAACAGCACCGCATCGGCCCGTTGAATCGACCGCGTCGCGCGAACGTAGCTGTAAAATTCGATACTGTCCGCTATCTTGCTCTTCTTTCTTATCCCCGCCGTGTCAATAACAACGATGGTCTTGCCGTCCTTCTCGAACCGCACGTCGATTGCGTCTCTTGTCGTCCCCGGCGTCTCGCTGACAATGACCCTCTCCGAGCCTACCATAGCATTTACCAAAGTGCTCTTGCCGACGTTCTGCTTGCCGACTATCGCTATCTTCATTATCGGCTTCGCCGGCCTGCCCGATTCGATACCCGAAAGTCTCTCGAAAATCCTGTCCAACAGCACCTGCTTATTAAGATTGTTTGCCGCCGAGATGCACAGAAATTCCCCCAGCCCTAATCTGGAAAATTCCCCCGCTGCCGGAAACATCCTGGCCGTGTCCGCCTTGTTGGCGACCCCGATTACCTCAAATTTGCCTTTCCGCAAAAGCCTCGCTATCACCTCGTCTAACGGCACAATCCCTTCGCGAACATCGACCATAAACAGCACAATATTCGCCGACTCAATCGCCGTAACGATTTGCTGCTCGATATGCTCGCTTAACTGCTGGACATCAACCACCCCGTATCCGCCGGTATCAATCAGCTCGAAGTACTTATCGTCCCTTCCGATTATAGTGCTTACACGGTCTCTCGTAACGCCTGCTGTCGGCTCGACAATACTTATCATCTCGCCTGCTAATGCGTTGAACAAACTGCTCTTGCCGACGTTCGGCCTTCCAATTATCGCTACTACCGGCATCGCCATAACTTCTTTCCAAATCTAATGAAGAAAATTAATTATAACAGAATTGCACGTCCGTTTAAACATGGATTTCCCAAACTGCAGAATGACCTGGGAGATAAAAGAGAAGCACGATTGATTTTTTTCAGTAGTTCTTAAATCCTTTCATCCACTCCGGCCAAACAGGTGGAGTAGCGTTTGTGTTGAATTTCTTGTGCCATTTCAACTTCCACAACTCCTTGAGCCCTACAGGCCTGACAGACCAATCCATAAAGAGACAATTTGTCATTCCGTGACCATGCCGCCGATCAATGCAGAATCCTTTCATTTGTTCTGCCAGAATAGGTGCCGTGAGATATTCACCATTATAGCTCGGCGGCTCAGAAGTATCGTCCGGCCACGCCGCAATCACGAGTGAATCCATAAACACCGGTATATTTTCCATGCCGCTTTTAATATCGGTGCTCCGCCAGTAACGTTCTTCATCAAAAGAAGAATAAGCTCCCGGTTTGATATCGCAAACCCAGGCATTTAAGCCGTAGCTGCCGTAATCACCTTCGGGGTCGCTCCACGCCGCAAAAACTCCCTGTCCTCCTTTGCCTATGGTCTTGGTTGCGACCGGGCAGCATGTTACCCCCCCTTTCTGTACATAGGCTGGACGCAGTATCTCAATCCAGTCGTTCCACCAGCCCTCGCCGAATCCTCCGAAGAAACGGTCGTTGTTATTGTCCGTGTACAGCTCGAAGGCAAGGCCCCATTGTCTCAGATTAGCCAGACAGACAACTGCCTGTGCATGCTGCCTTGACCTTGCCAATACGGGCAGCATTATCGACATCAAAAGTGCAATGATAGCTATTACTACCAAAAGCTCTATTAACGTAAATCCGCTTTTCTTACTCATGGTCAAGCTCCGCAATACATCTTACCATAATTTGAAAAAGGATTATATCACATCCTCACCCAATTTGGGGTGCTGAGATTGTTGCTCTGTGCAGCATTTCAAATAATTATTGCCGCTGCTGACAAATAGCATACTATCGTAGCTATATCCGCTATGGCTAGCGCTACCGGCCCTGATGCGATTTTCAAGTCTAATCGCAGTCGATGGAACAGAACAGGTATCGAAAATCCTATTATTGCCGCCGAAGATACCGCACAGGTTATGCCAAGCAAAAGTGCTGTTGCGGCTCCTAAATGCCTGTTCCAAACGTAAGAAAAGCCGCCGACCAGAATTGCCGCGGAAACCCCCATACAAAACGAGACCGCTATCTCTCTCCACAGATTAGCGAAAAACCATTTTATTTTGGGCTTGTCTTGATGAAGACTTTCAATCGATAGGCTCAGCGCCTGCACGCAAATGCTCTCCGCCAGCCCAAGGACTGGCGCGAGAAAAAAGGACAGCACCACGCTCTCGACCAGTGTCTTCTGAAACACGCCCGCCAGCAGCGCGCAGGTAATGCCGCTCGCAATACTTGCCAGCAGCCACGAAAACCTCGCCCGAAATCGCCTGGAAAGCGGCGCGTTCTTGATTTGTGATAGCCTGATACCCAGCGACTCGAAAAGGCGGTCAACGTGCTCTCTCTCGGATATATCGAAAATCTCCTCTGCATACAGCTTCACATCGACCACTCCCAGCATGTGATTGTCGGCTGCGACTACCGGGAACGCCATAAATCTGTAGAGCACGAAGAACTCGCATGCGTCAAACACCGTGAACGTATCGAGTACCGATATGACTCGACGCTCCATTACATCGAATACCCTCCGCTCTAACGGCGACGTAAGCAGCCGCCTTGTCGGAATTACGCCTACCAGTTTATTCTCGTTATCTGTAACGTAAAAGTACACAATCTGTTCGCCCAATCCCTGAACTCTGATAAAATCCAGCGTCTCTCCGACCGTGTATGTGTCCTTTATCGCGGCAAAGTCTGTCCGCATATGCCGGGTAATTGGCTCATCAAGATTATGTTTCGCTACAGCCATTTCTTGCCTCCTTGCTAAAATACCAATTGCCACTCACCGATTACCAATTACCAGTCCCCATTCTACCAGAACAATCCCCCAATTTGAAGCGCTCTATATCGAAGGTCTACCTCTAATGAAACAAGTCGACTTCTTCCACTACACCGTAAATCAGGGTTGCTTTTATAGCAGCATCAGGCTTAAGTTGACGACCTTTATGCTCCGTTTAAAGGGCACGAAAACGCATAGTATATCCCTTCGAGAATTTTGCAAAAAAATAATAAAATTTCGTTGAATTATTATAGAATTTGGTAATTATATACCATTATGACAGGGGGGCATAGAGTCATAACTATAGAAGACATAAATGGTTGCGTATATTTTTTGCCGGCGTGTAGAAAGGAGGGTAATTATACCCAAAAGTAAGAATAAGAGAAAAAGCTAAAAATAATGATGAAAAAGTTATTTGGAAGGAGAATTAAAATGAAAAAGTTATTGGTGTTATTGTTTGTAGCGGTTTTGTGTGTGCCTTGCTACGGTCCGCCGATCAACCGCAACATTCTTGTGTACAAGTCTACGAACGCCTTCGACCCGTGGATTGATTTCAATGACAAGACTCGTGTTCTTGCCACAAATGTTGGTACAAAACAGCAGACTGGGTATTTTGTATTTGACGCTGATGTAAACACAGATGCAAACACATGGGAACTTAATGCCCTCCCTAGGGCAATCTTCTACGGTGGCACAGGAAGTAACAAATGGGGCGTATCCTTTGATCTCAACGACGTAGCCGGTTATGTGAACAACCCCGATACGGAAAATCCGCCACCCTTGCTATTTAGCATTCAGGGCAAGACAGATAAGGGTTTATTGTTTGCAATCGGGTGGGATGATGCACAGGAGATGGTGGGGGCTTCTTGGAGCATTTTATACGGCAAGATCGTAAAACAGGATATAGGTAAAGGTGCAGCACATAAACAAGGCGTTCCCAGCAGTATGAAAGGAATTGGAGATGAA
>JBAPXT010000067.1:0-2044 GCA_049284355.1 Sedimentisphaerales bacterium | reverse complement strand
ACTACGGGTAAGAATAAGAACTTTTGCTGGAATTAAATTAGAATTAACCATTTTTACATAAATGAAAGTATCAATAAGATACATATAGGTGGATTTGGCAAAGAGAGGTCTTCTCATCTCCTGGCCTATCCATCCGGCTCATACTAACCCAATAAATTAATGCGTATTATACAGTCATTTAAGCCGATAACATCAAAAAGAGAGAACCCATAGATGGCTTGCTTGCCGCTTATTGAGGATATCCGAAGGCTGGTCATTGACGAGCAATTTGAGATAACCGTACATGCTAGGGAGAGGATGGCAGAGCGGGGAGTCTCAACCGAGGACCTGATAAGTTTAATAATAAGCGGTGAGATAATAGAGAGCTACCCCGACGATTTCCCATATCCATCTGTGTTGCTATTGGGCTATCTATCTGGAGTGGCCTTTCATGTCGTAGTGGCGAAAGGCAAGAATCTGATAAAAGTGGTTACGGTCTATAGGGCCGATGAGGAAACATGGCTGAATCATCGAACGCGAAAGATGTAGATGACCTATGCCTCTGTGGCAAAGGTAGGTTGCACGAGGGGTTCACCGAGCTGAAAATTCGGATCGAGAACACTCTCCTGGTCATAAAGAATGTACCAGCCAGGATTTGCGACCTTTGCGATGAGGCCTACATCTCGCCAGAAACGTCCCGGCTTGTAGATCGAGTCATGGACAAGTATCGTGCTGGCAGGCTTGAAGTCAAGCCTATCACCGCTGGCGAGATAGATCTGAAACAGAGTGCTTGAGAAGATCTAGTCTAGGGACGTAGCCCCAACGCTTCTGCTTTCATCTTTTGGGCCTTCTGCCTAGCTGCTTCAGCATCAAGCCGGGGACCTGGACTGTCAGCGGAGCACATATAAAAGGTACTTTTCGAACCGGTATTCGGTACTACGCATCAGTGGGCGTAGTCTTCAATTTGAGATACTATCAAGCTACTAATATGTCCTGTATAATTTTTAATTAGATCTCCAACGGCATTATAGGCGGATTCAGATCAAGTTCATTATTGTTGAGTTGTCGCTCGCATTCTGTCCTTAGTTCAGGGTATGTAGCTGCAATTTCGTCCATAATTTTTCAACGCAGAATCTTATACGCTTCTCTAGTTCCGACCTATCCTTAGAGTGGGGCTTTAGACACATAATATAAAAATTGGCAAAAAAAGGATGAGATGGGATCAGCCTGTATATCCCAGATCCTTTTCCTTGGCAAAGGCCATGTCTGCCTCACTAGTTCGTCCGAGTGATTTTAAGACGGTGCCTTTCCCCCACCATAATAATCCCAAGTTTGGCTGTAGCTGAATGGCTTTCTCAATAGCTTCCAAGGCGGGATTGGAAAGCCGCATCTTCTTCTGTTGCACGGCAGAGCGACTTTGAGCTTTGTTGTGCCTTCGAGGTTACGGATGTTAACCTGACCAATTGACCCGTGCGAGGGTCTCATCCATCGCACGTAGAATTCACCATCGGTAAAATTTCGCCATCAAGTTTTACTGGTAATCACTTTAGCACCTCCCAAATTTGTTTAAGAGAGATTCTAAATTTGATAGAATTATTACAATAAAGCTAATGTTAAATATATCAAAAACAAAGTAACGTTTGAAGGGTAAACAAAACGTCACCTTGAGACAGATCAGTTCACTCAATCCAAACAAACCTAGGTACCCAGATGCTAAAGAATCGGTAACAGTTTTAAAATTTTTTACCCCTGTCATTTCCAATGGAATATTTTGGTAATATGCCGAAAGGAAAACGAATCCTCGGCATCTAGCGGCCCGGTTCCACTGGAAATAGAATAATTAAAAGGTAGAAAAAAAGCGCAAGGTTAGTTATCCATTGCATGTCGGGAATCAAAGAGAAACAGGAAATCAAGCAAATAAATTATATAATACAACTATTATCAATATAGAGAACCACCCAAGATAACTACCTTTACGCTCTAGGTTCTATACTACAACCGATAGTGATTTATCGATATCGGCTAAAGGCTAGGATCTGTGTTTATAGTGTAATGGAATAGCCAA
>JBAPXT010000066.1:0-4473 GCA_049284355.1 Sedimentisphaerales bacterium | reverse complement strand
CCAATCCCGGTGCTATTGTCATCAACGAGGTTCTGGCTCATTCGCACGCAGATGCCTCCGACTGGATTGAACTTTATAACACAACCGCCGGCCCGATTAACCTTGGCGGCTGGTATCTCAGCGACAGTGATACCAACCTGATGAAATATGAGATTGCCCCCAGTACAGTGATTGGGGCAGGTCAATATTTGGTCTTTTACGAAGACGCTGATTTCGGTTTTGCACTAAGCGAGAACGGAGAGATGGTGTGCCTGACTTCGGCCCTCGATGGCAACGGTATGCTTACCGGTTATCGAGAGAAGGAGGATTTCGGGGCTTCGGAAACGGGCGTATCTTTCGGGCGATACTACAAGGCAAGTACCAATAGCTACAACTTTGTGGCGATGGACCATAATACCCCCGGTCAGGCAAACGCTTATCCGAAGGTCGGGCCGATTATCATAACGGAGATTATGTATCATCCTGACTGGCCCGCGAACGGCTCATACGTCAACAACGAATACGAATATATCGAGCTTCGCAATACCTCCGCCTCATCTGTTACATTGTATGATTCCAATGAAGGCGAGCCATGGAAGTTCACTAACGGCATCGAATACACCTTCGACTCTCCGCCAAATGCTGTGACGATAACCGCGGGTGGTAGAATCATAGTCGCCAAAAATCCAACGGCATTCCGCTGGCGGTATCCCTCTGTAGATCCCAATATAGTCTACGGGCCTTATAGCGGCAAGCTGGACAATGGCGGCGAAAAAGTGGAGATTAGTAAGCCCGGCGATGAGGATGCCGGTATTCGTTACTATATTCGCGTTGACCGGGTTGATTACAGCGATGGCTCGCATCCGCAGGATTGTCCCGGCGGCGTGGACATCTGGCCGACACAAGCCGACGGCCAGGGCAAATCGCTGACTCGCATCAGCACCACTCGCTACGGCAATGACCCGAATAACTGGACTGCTGCCACGCCGACCCCCGGCTCGTAATTACGCCCATCGGGATGTTACGGTCTTTTTCTTTACGAAAATCGTAGCAAATCACATCCTTGAACCAAGACTTCTTTAAGGTTATCCTATTGCAGGCTGTAGGGCAGCAACTTTTACGGGAAAAACATTTGTGAGTGTGCATCAAACTATGCATTTGAATCGATTTTACTGCGAAATTCTGAAAGGACCGGCCGCCGAAATCACCGGAGGTGAAGCACATCACTTATACAATGTGTGCAAATTGAAGATGGGTGATAAAGTCGAGCTTTTTGACGGGGCTGGAACATTAGCAACGGCTCTGGTCGAAAAGGCAACGAGCAAATCGGTGTTGTTAAAAATTGTTGACCTTGAAAAAATAGAAAAGCCCGACAAACCCAAAGTTGTAATAGCAGTCAGTTTCCCGAAAGGCGAAAGATTTGACTGGCTGCTCGAAAAATGTACGGAACTCGGGGTCGACCACATTATTCCTGTCATCTTCGAGCGGACCGTCAAACAACCGAGGAACCCAAAGGTTGTTCAACGCTGGCGAAATATAGCAATCGCGGCAGCCAAGCAGTGCCGACGAGTATTCCTGCCACAAATTGATACGCCTGTGACTTTGGTTGAGGTCCTTTCGGACCTGAAAAAACAGTACGATAAGGTAGAAATCCTGGTTGGCAGTCTGGAGCCAAAATCCCCAACTTTAATTACACAGCAATTCGGCGAAAAACTTGTCCGCCGTAGCGTAAGCGAAGGCGGAGACGTAATAGCAGTCATCGGCCCTGAGGGTGGAATAACAGAAGGTGAAAAAGTTCTTCTGGAAAGCTGCGGGGCGAAATTCGTTCGACTTACGGACACCATTCTTCGCGTCGAAACTGCAGCTTTAGCATTTGCAGCAATTCTTTCAGCCGGGCGAGATAGTTTAATAAAAGAAAGGCAATAGCTTATCTTTGAGCTTACGGATTATATGTTTACGGTTCATGTTTTTCCCCGGAACGCCAAAAGTGCTTTTCCAGTTGTCCAAGACCCACCAGCACAACAATCGCGATGAAAGTCGATATGACCGCCAGCAGATATAATTTTGCGCCGCAGGCCATTCCGACACTGGCCACCAGCCAGATTGTAGCGGCGGTGGTCAGGCCGTGGATGCCGCCTCTGTCCTGAATGACGGCGCCTGCACCGAGAAAGCCAACGCCGGTTACGATTTGGGCGGCGATTCTCGTGATGGAATCCTTGTCACCAGCCATTCTTTCTGAGATTATAGTGAAGACGGCAGCACCGAGACATATCAAGATATTTGTGCGCAGGCCGGCTGGTTTGTGTTTTAGCTGGCGTTCGATGCCGATGGCAACTCCACAGCAAACCGCCAGCAGTATGGCGGAAATGTCACTGGTCCAGTTCATAACTACCTTTCTATCAGCGTTTCATCGACTTGCATGCCAAAGTGTCTGCCGGCCTTTTCGATATGGCCGAGCACCTTGTCGCCCGGTTTTAAGCTCGTAATCGAGATTGCTTTCCCATCCGGGCTGACCAATCGAATCGTCTCAGCATTTTGCATAACAAGACTTATCGGCCGACCTTGGGCTTCGGCTTCAATAAGCATCATAGGCCTTTTCTCAATCTTGTTTCTGCCCAGATATGCCGTCTGGCTCTTGCCCTGAAAATCTACCAGCAGCACCTCGTCGCCAGCTTTCAAATCAGCCAGATACTTGGTTTTACCACCCGGCGCTAATGTATATGCGTGCACCGCACCGGCGTTGACCCGGAAAGGCCGAGATGCCACGTAAGGATTATCAATGGATTCAGAATGCACCAAGAAAAAACCCGAAGCAGTATTGCCGACGAGCATACCCTCGCCCAATCCCATTTGCGTGCAGGTATCGAGGCAGGCCCGGTCGCCCATCCCGAGCTGTTTAGTTGCTGTGATGGTTGCAGTTACAAGAGAGACCTTTTCACTTATGCCGTGAATGATTTCTGCGGTTTTTTTAATCTCTTTTATATCGGTGGTATTTAACACAACGCCGTCAACACCTCGCTCGAGTATCTCAACCATCAATTTGGCCTGTTTGCTGTTTTCCACCTGCACCATTATATTTCTGCCGCGTCTGGCAAGCAGGTTCTCAATCGGGATAATTGTCCAGTCGAGCATTCGCAGCACAACGATTTTATTCTCAGGCACTGCCGCAGCTTTATTTTCATCTGCTTTGCCGGCTATATCAACGAACTCAACATCAACGCCGGGTTTAATATCGCCGTTTTTCTCGACCGTTTTGATTTTGCCAAACTCTCGAACAGTCGCACTTTTGCCATCCGGCAGAACCACGGCGTCAGCGCCGCCCTCGAGCGCAGCTATAGCAAGGTCCTTTTTATATGGAACAACATTTACCCAAAGTTTTTTCATTCTGCTAACCTTATCGGCAGCGTATTTCAGCTCCGAAGCATTTTGATTGCGTCTTTGACGCCGGCACCTTTGTGAACCATTTTGCAAAGGGCGCCAACCATTTTTTCCGGTTTTTTGTGCTGGAAGGCATTTCGGCCGATTGACAGACCCATTGCACCGGCTTTCAAGGCGCCCTCAACCATTTCAAAAATATCCTTATCGCTTTTCATCTTCGGCCCGCCGGCAATCACCACCGGCACGGGACAGCCCTGCACTACCTCGGTGAAACTTTTGACACTGCCGGTATAAGGCACCTTGACAATATCAGCACCTAATTCGGCCCCGACCCTGGCAGCGTGCTTGACATTATTGACGTCAAATTCATTTTTGATTTTCGGCCCGCGGGTGTACATCATCGCAACAAGCGGCATCTGCCATTGTAAACAGCGCTCACTTATAAAACCCAATTGCCCCAGCATTTCTTTATCCGTTTCGGCGCCTAAGTTTATTTGTACCGACACCGCATCGGCGCCAAGCTTAATTGCCTCCTCAACTGTACAAATCAACTCTTTCGCGTTCGGATCCGGACTCATTGATGTCCCGCCGGAGAGGTGGATAATCAGTCCGACGTCTTTGCCTGCGCCTCTGTGGCCTGCCCGAACCATCCCTTTGTGCATCAGGATGGCGTTTGCTCCACCGGCCACAATCTTAGAGACCGTGGCCCGCATATCTATCAGCCCCTCAATAGGCCCGACCGTAACGCCATGGTCCATTGGAACAATTACCGTTTTACGGGAATTGCGGTCGATTATCCTCTCCAGCCGTATCTTTTTGCCTATCATTGGTCATACCTCCAATCGCAATTTTGATTATAAAATCTACCCCAAATTGGCCAAAAGGCAAGAGAAAAAGCCATTCTTTTCTTTAAGCCAGACACACTGATATGATTTTGCGGACCATGCAGGATTTTCGATTAACAGGATTACTCCTGGGTTTCGCGGATTTTTTCATAGAACTCAGCGTATTTGTCCTTGTCCGCGGTCTGACGGTATTCTATTGCTGAGCGAGGATGCTCGTTCAGTATGCCGGTAACCATATATGGTAAGATGTAACCCCACTCAATCTCATTAC
>JBAPXT010000065.1:0-5969 GCA_049284355.1 Sedimentisphaerales bacterium | reverse complement strand
GCCGCATCAGGGTATCGGCCGTATGAGATATTGGTTGTCTGGTTACCGAACACAATGGCATCAATCGGTGTGCTGCCATCGATGTCGAACAGGCCGATTTCCTCGCCACCTGCTGATAGCTTGAAATTTGCGTGTAACGGTCCGTCTGTTGTCTCATCGTCCGCCCAGATTACCACAAAACCATCAGCCGGCACCGTCGTCTGCGATGAATAACCCGAAGGAATCTGCCACTTGGTCGGGTCATCGAGGTTATCAGTCAGGTACATCCCGGCAAGGTCTATCGGCGTATCGCTGGCATTATAAATCTCAATCCAGTCGTCGAAATCTCCCTGCAGGTCGTTTATGTCGCTGTCACTGTTGTTGGAGGCCATAAACTCGTTAATAAAAAGTGTGGTGACGCCTTCGAGCCAGTGGTTCGCCAGGAACGCAAAATCAGCGAAATTAACCCCGTTTGAGTCGTCAAAATCTGCGCACACATCTCCCTCGCACTCACCAGGGTTCAGCCATTGCTCTGCGAAAAGTCTAATATCCTCCCAACCGACCTTACAATCGTTACTTAGGTCACCTTCAGGGCATGGCACAGCAGCAGCAAAACCACCCGAAAATACAATAATTACCAGCGAAAACAGGAATATTTTCATCGTTCCTAACCTAATTTTACCCATTTTAACGCATCTGAATAGTAAAGTCAATACCTAAAAAAACGAGGTTTTTGGGCTATTGTGTCTTAGATGCAGGTGTTGTTTACGAATTTACGCATCTGGATTGCAATAAATCCCCTGGCTGAATGTGCAAAAGCCAAAGCTGCTGCAACGGCGAATATCGCCTCTAATCAGCCAATACTACTCGCACTGAAATACACGGTAGGAATGTGGTTTGATTTGCATGTCGAAAACCATCTTGTCGGGGGCTGCTTGCCGGCCCCGCCACGACGGAGCAGAAAGCACTTTGCCAGAAAGCTCATCGCCGGACAAGATGTCGCGGAGCTTGCTGATTCGCTTGTCGGTAACAATTTTGACATCAACTGTATCCGGCAGGAAGGATTCCACAATAAACGTGTCGTTGTCGTAGACAAACAGAGCAACTTGGCTGGGGCCGTCCAGCCGGACGTAGAGGTCTCTGGTCAGCACTTCTTTGATTTGTGTGAGCACCTCTGGCGGAAGGTTATACAAATCGCCGAAGTTATCCGGGATGGTCAGAACGTAGAGCTTGCTTTTCGCATAATCGGCGGAATGAAGGATGGGATAGCCGATGCCGCTGGTCAGACAGGAAACTTCCTCCCAGGAATCGTTGGTCAGGTACTTTATTTCCGGTATGACAATCTCAGATTTGGACTCATAAACGCGGGCACTGCGGCCCCAAAAATCACGGCGGCGCCAGAACTGTTTGGTGACGGCCTTTTCGTCGGTGCATTTGAGCTCGACGATGTCTTCGATGCCCTTGCCCTGAAGCGCTTTTAACAAGCCGGATGTAATCATGACCGGCTTGCCCGCAATCAACCGAGCCTTGATTTTGTCAATGATAGATTTATCAAACTTGGCTGATTCAGCCAGAAATACCATATTTGCATCAGTGGGAAACTCGGGCACGAGGTCCATCGGAATACCGTACATACCGAGGTAGTTGTGGAGGAAATCCTCGCCGGTTGAATGATAGGGCTTGTAGCTTTTGACTCCGATGGGTTTGCCAAGTTTGCCAAGGAAAACATCAACTTGTTCGAAGGCATATCCGGCGGGTCGGGCCAGCGTAGTCGGCGTTATGGAAGTGCCATCGGCCTGCTTTATAGGTTGCATCATCTGGTCAAAGTCGAAGCTGGTCTGTGTTCCCTGCCAGTCGGCGCGGTATTCCTGCGGTATAGGTTGCACCAACTGGCGGAAGTCAAATAGCGTCACCTCAGGCGATTTGGCGAAAAGTGTCAGCCATAATTGTTCTGCATAGCGGTCCAGATACCGCATTGAGCCGGTATCGACCCAGCCGCCGCCGTTGCCGCCCGGCTTGATGTTTTCGAGATACCGGAATATCAAATAACCCTGGTATTGCTGCAGGTGCTGGTCGGTATAAACAGGGTCTCTGGTTTCCGTGCCGGTATAAATTCCGTCGAAGATTTTCGGCTCGGCTTCAAGGTTGTAACCGCAGCCCTGGAAATGTTCGTACCAGTTAGGATACTTAATGACCATCTTGACCTTCGGGTTGACCGCCTTGGCTGGTTTGACTACAAGGTCCTGGGCCACTTTTTTCATCAAATCCAGCCGAAATTGCGACCAGCTTTTGTTGCCTTTGGCTTTGATACAGGAATGGCACTTGCAGTTGGTGAAAAAGAAATCATCGAGAATAACTTCATCGAAAAGTCGAGCGGTGTACTCGGCGATTTCCCTGACTTTGCGCCGCTGTTCAGGATTGGTGTAGCAGAACGTCTGGTAGCGGTTACTTTCCATTATGGTATAAGTGATGCCGCCGGCGACTTCTACGCCTCTGTCTTCGAAGAATTTACGGGCTTTGGCGATTGTTTTCTCGTCGACCAGAACTACATCACGATGGGTCTCGAGATAAATCTTATCCACCTTGACCTGCCTCGATATTTCATCCCATCTGGACTTGAGCCAGTTCGGGTCTGCCATCTGCTGCACTTCCTGGGCACGGGCATAAACGGCGACCTTGAAATTTTGATAACCATCTGCGGGATAAGAAAAAGTCAGGATAATAAGGCTCAAAACCAACCATACAATTCTTCCAATATAATTGAACATAGTTCCTATATCCTTTATTAGTTAATGAACACTTTTCGTAGATACTTGAGGTAATATAGAGCACACATCTTGGCTTTAAGTGTAGTTTTGGCATCGCTCAGAGTCAAAGGAAAACCTGAGCGGAACAACCTCGAATGTTCGAACAGGGATTGCTTCGGCCCGATATATATGTCGAATCCCGCAACAACAGCTTTTGGTATCGGCGGCGGTATTATGTGCCTAAAACTCAAAGGTTATCAGAGGACGGTCCGACAATCAACACTTCAAATGAACCCGGCTCAAAGCTTCTGCGGCGGCCGCCCTGTGGCGGTGCTTCTCCCGGAGCCGGCGCTTTAGGTTTCGCTGTCGTCAGGTATATCCGATGTGTTTTCAGATCCAGCGCCATGGTGCGCGCCATCGGCGATGTCGTGATGGTCTCGATGACCTTGAACTGCCCCGGCGTCTCTTCCCTGATGACGGTTAACGTCCCATCCTGTCCATTGGAGCTGAATGCAAGGCCTGTTTCTGGGTCAAACGCTGCCCCGTCAGGACCTTTACCTATCTCCGGCGTCGCGACGACCTTGCCGGTTGTATAATCACTTATTACCATTTTGCCATTAGAGCAGACGGAAAATAGCCGGTTGTTCTTGCGGTCAATCGCTAATCCGCTTGGTTCTTCACCGGGCGCTAACGGCCAGCGGCTTGTCACGGTCAGCTTTTGGGCATCTATCACGGCGATTTCACTCTTGTCCTCGATATTGACAAATATTTGCCCCTTCCTGTCGGATTCCGCGAATTCCGGCTTGCCGTCCAACGGTATGGTGCCGATGACCGTGTCGTTGTTGGCGTCGATAACGGTGCAATCTTTGCTCCCGCCGTTAAATACGAAAACGCGATTTGTCGTCTGGTCAAACATAATGATATCCGGTCTGGTGCCGACTTTAATTCGACCTGTCTCTTTTAATGTATTCGGGTCAAAAACGGTTACTGTGTTATCGCCGCCGTTGCTTATGTAACCTTTATTGAGCTTGGGCGCAATCGCTATCCCATGCACACCGGGCGTATTGTTAATATCGCCGATTACGCTGTCTTTGGCTGTATCAAAAACAACGACATGGGTCTGGTGTGAGATATAACATCGCCTCGCGGCGCTGTCGACAGTAAGACAGTCCCATCCGCCTTCCCCGCCGATAGTAACTCTCTTTATCAGTTTGTACGACGGCTCTTTTCCCTCGCCTGATGCGACCCCGCCCATCGCGATTACGCAAACAATCGTTATTACTAACAGCACACCAAACAACCTCATTCTTTTGGCAATCATCTGTTCTTCTCCATTAAAATTTTTACGTTCTATTTTGCCACTTTAATATTAATCGCCTGCCGGGGTTTTCCTGAAACCGGATGCAACTTTCTTTATAACAGGTCATTAGTGTAAACTCTGCCTGATAATTTACAAGCAGCAACCGGCCCGCCAGCCAGTATCTTAAATCATCAGCCCGTCAATTTCGAGTAGGCACCCTCCATCATCAAAAAGAAGGCCTGTGCCTCGGTGGATGTTCCGGGACGGTCAAAATTGGGCGAGCCGCAAGCATCCTGAACAAGACCGTATTGGTCGATTTTACTATGGGCGGCGGCCCTCATTTTGTCGGCGGCGTTAAGGTAGGTATCTTCCAGCCAGCCGGATTTAATTCCCTTATATATAGAGTATGCAAGCATTTGCGACAAATTGGTTTCAACAAATGTATCCGGCCTGTCGACTACATCGTGAAACAGGCCATCAGGACGCATAAAAGAGATGCAACTGTCTAACAGTTCTTTTGCGTAGCCGATGAGTTTTGTACGCTGGGATTCTTTTTCCTTCGGCAAAACTTTGATGATTTGAGCTAGGGCCGCGGCGGACCAGCCGTTGCCTCCGCCCCAGCAGTCTTCTCGCTTAAATGCCTTTTTCCGGTCGTCCCATATATGCGAAAAAAGTTTTTTTTCTTTGTTCCACAGATATTGCCTGTAACCGTCGACCTGCTTAACAGCTTCGTCGTAATCGCCCATAAGGGCGAGAAATGGAGGAGCCATAAACATTGAGTCGCTCCAGAGTTGCGTTCCAGAAGTGAGGTGACAGAGTATTCCATCGGCGGTTTTGGGGGCAACGGCTTTGTAATAATGATATAAGGCGTCGGCGGCTTTTTTGAATTTCTTGTCGCCTGTAAGTCTATATGCATAAAGGACTCCCGAACCATTTGAGCCGGGGTCGGTGACATTGGCGTCAGAACCGAGCATCGCCAAACGGCCATCCTTGTGACTGCGGAGGACGGCGTCAGAAGCCATAAGGACGACCGGCTCTTTTTCGCCCCCGTCTCGACTCGGCGTCGAGCCGAGGTCGGAGATTTCCATAAGTCCTTGCATAGCAAGACCTTGCTCCCATGAGGCACGCTGCATACAAAGCATCGCAAGTTTTGCTTTCTCGGTTAGGGAGGTGCGGATGGGATTAGCAATGCTCGATTCAGACTTGGCGGAACTGCAGCCGGACAGCGAACCTAAAAAAGGGAGGCCGCAGAGTGTACTGGTCATAAAGTCTCTTCTACGCATAGGTTACAGCCCTTCAAAAAAGTGTAATAAACTGTTTTTCAGCGGTGATTATAATCCAGATGCAGGTGAGCGGATAGTATAAATCAAAAGAAAAGGCAGGTTCTCATCTTTGGTTTAAAATGGGTAAGATGGGTAAATTAGGTAAGGGGGAATTCTCACAAATTTTTTCGTAAAATGCGTTGAAAGGGGTTAACGGCGCGTCTGCCTTCGCCAAGGCTATGGCGGATAAAGGGTTAGGGGGAAACGTTGGAATCCGCCTTCGTCCAGGACTACGGACGGACAAGAACGTTCGAAAACTGTATAGAACCCTTCGACAAGCTCAGAGCAGGACGTACAAAAATTGTATGGAAACGTTTGAAAATATTCGAGAATTTAAGGTAGGTAATGCAAATTATATAGTCGCTGGTAGTTAGTCGATAGGGGTTAGAAAATAATTCAAAAATCAAATATAAAAAATCAAAATGACAAATTAAAATTTAAAATGCTGAACGAAAAATCACAGACAGAAAAATGGGCTTGTTATTTTTTTTCGTTTTTTTAAAAACACCGCACCGAGGGCGAGAAGAAAAAGTGAGGCGGGCTCGGGAACAGCAGAAGTAACATGAGCATTAATGAAATACCCCCCTCTTTCACCGTGCACCCGTAAATGATTTGATTGCC
>JBAPXT010000064.1:0-9218 GCA_049284355.1 Sedimentisphaerales bacterium | reverse complement strand
GGCTATGTGGTATCTTAGCCCTTCAAAACGGCTAAAGGGACCATTCGAGCAACGGCCTTAGCCCAGCCACATTCGATGACAATCCGCACGACCTCATCAATATCTTTATAAGCGGCCGGTGCTTCTTCCTTTATTTTGTGTCTGTCGCCGGCGATAAGCTTTATACCTTTCATACTGCGTTTGAACTGGTCGTCGCTAATGAGGCCTTGTGTAACGGCTTTACCTCCGCGGGATTTTCCCAAGGCGGCGGTGCGGCTCATCACCCTCCCTGCCCCGTGGTTGACGGAACAGAGAGATTCTTCGGAATTTCCTGTTCCGACCAGCAGGAAACTAGCGGTACCCATTGAGCCCGGGATTATTATGGGCTGGCCGGTTTTTTCGAAAATGGTACCTGTCATACGTTGTTGCCCAAAGGCCCGCGTGGCACCTTTGCGGTGCACCCAGAGGTTTCTACCCTGGTGGGTTTCAAGCTTTGCCATATTGTGAGTAACATCGTAGACAAGCTGCAGCGGCGTAGGGCCGAACATTCTGTTGAAGCATCGTCTTACAAGCAGAGCCATAATGTGGCGATTGGTAAAAGCGAAGTTGGCAGCAGCAGCCATCGCGGCGATATAGTTTTTGCCGGCACTGGTGTCGGTCGGCAGATATGAGAGCATTTTTTTTCGCTCAGCCATATCAGGCCTTCGTGCGGCGATACTCATATACTGGTCGGCAACTTCATAGCCGAATCGGCGGGAGCCGGAATGTATCATTACAACAATTTGATTTTTAAAAAGGCCAAAGGTTTCCGCTAAAGCAGCGTCAAAAATTTGCTGGACATATTGAATTTCGATGAAATGGTTTCCGCCGCCAAGAGTTCCGAGCTGAGCAGCCCCCTTTTGTATTGCGGCATCAGGTACTGTCGCGAGGTCGCTGGGGAGGCAGCCGTTTTCTTCGATTCTTTTGAGGTCGTCGGCAAATTCATCAGGGTCGAATGCCTCCCAGGCCCGATGACTGGTTCTTCGTGCGAGTGTTGGTATTGAGGCTACGCCCTTATTAACGACGGCTTCGATGCCAGTTTTGTCCAACACCAAGTTGGTTTTGCCTTCGCCGAGGGGGATGTCTCTGGCGATAGAGACAGCGATTTGGTCGGTATCTATACTGCCTTTAGAAAAGGGTGTGCGTAAGAGTCGCATTCCGCAGTTTATATCGTATCCGACGGCGGCGGGCATTATGGCAGCATCCAGCCCTAAAACAGCCCCGATTGGCACGCCGAAGCCGACGTGGATATCGGCAGTGGCGAGAACTTTCTTTGCCGGCGGCAAAGAGGCAGCATCACAAAGCTGGCGGACAGCCTCAGGTTCAAGACGGATGGACTCCGAGGCAAAAATCATTGCATCGGTTACCATGGGACTGCGACGCTCCATATGAAGTCGCAGGGGGTCGATACGAACAAGCTGGACTGATGACTCAGACATAGAAAAAACCTTATTCTGCTATAGGTCCCTTGATATTATTATACCGGATTTTTCAGCTTATTCGACAAAGAGACTAAAAAATATTGTTAAGATATGGTAACTATCGGACGAGGGTAAGGTGTGTCAACAAACGATGAATTAACTTGACAGATGACGGTCCTTAGGGTATTCTTAATAGTACTGAGGCGGGGAATATTATGAACTTTGTCCGCCGCAGGCGGATGAAATTGTTTTTTGGATGTGTGGAACAATGAATGATAAATCGATGATTTTTGTAGTTCTGGGGGTGGCATTTTTAACTTTGGCGATAAATTCGGGTGCTGTTGCCGTTGATACCAGCAAGATTGATATATGCTGCCATAAGGAGGTGCTTGACAACGATGACCTGCAGATTATCGACAATTTTGTTGCGGATGCAGTAGATGAATTGGCGAAAACCGAAGATTTTACTTCTATAGCAAAGATTCGCACGGTAATCCTGTCTCGTAGCACCTCCAGTAAGGACAGCGCCAAAGCCCAATATGCTGCACAATTTTCCGAGTCGGCCCATAAGTACATATCCAAGTCACTTGAAGCAGCGAAGGAGTTAACGCCAGCGGAACGCCGGTTCAGAGTAATTCTCAATCTTTTTATTCTGGCAGATTCTCTGCAAGACCCACGGTTGTCAGATTTGGCCATGAAATGGCTCAACGATGAGGATAAGGCCATTCGGTACTGGGCGGTTCATTCTATTACCAACGCCGGTATCATAGAACGGTTGAATTCCAAAGAAGCCGCCAATCTGGAACTGGCCGGGAAAATCACAGAGCAACTAAAAAAGGTGGTTGAGCGCAGCAATCCTGAGACATTAGCTTTGATGGCTGAATTTGCGGCCAAGGTGGACATTCCGGAAGGAGAAGAGCTGCTGCTGCAGATAGCTGATATGAGAATAAAAAGATATGCAGACTGGATGGTCGAGTATGAACTTTTGGATGGTGACATCTTAAGATTGCTCGACAGTAAGATACCTTCAGAGAGTATGAGCAAACCAGATGTTGGCCGCCGTTTCGGGCAACTATATTCGTACGCGATACAAAGATATATTAAGGGACAGGATGTTCTAAGTGATACTCAAAAGAGTCAACTGGCTTCGGTACTGGTTGAGACGGAGATGTCGTATATTAGTAAGCGTTTGAAGGTGTCGCAATCTGTTATTAAGAATGCCGTTGAGCAGAACGATTATACGGCCCTTTTGCAGGAACACAACAGGCTGCTTGGCGACGAGACGAAGGCCGGCCAGTTGCCCTTGAAGCTAAACTTTGACTACGGTAAGGCACCTGACGGCAGCAGACGTATCGCACCGCTTGCTTTGCCGGAGCCACCCAAGACTGAAGCTGGTAAATAAAGGCCGATTTAACTAAACATCAGGTTTTTACAACACAGATTTCCATTTTGCAAGAAGTCGTAAGACAGAGTTCCCAAACATTGGAGGTTTGGTTTTTATGAACGGCCACGGAGGCATCGGCTCATTTTTCTGTTCCTGTCGATTATCATTCTGCTGCAAATTCTTTAAATGTTGCAATCCGAGCGGTTCTACGAGGGGCTACAGCCTTATACGTTTTTATTTACTCGGCCGACTTTTCGTCTGGTTGATAAGCGTTTCAAAAATGTTAAAATCTATAAGTCAGGTCCCAAGTACTGGGAGTGGTATGTCCCTAAAGAACAACAGCGGTACAAGTAAAATTGGCAATTAAAATCACCGGCTTAGGAGTAATGTTATGAACGGACGTTCAGGACTGGTTACATTTTTTCTTTTTTTGTTTTTGCTTGTGATGATAATCCTGCAGGTTTTGTCAATGATTCAGTCGGACAGATTATATGAGAGATTGAACTTTCTTCTGGAAAATATATCCAGCCGACAGGCTGCACCGAGCAAGACCGAACCAAATCTAAATACACAGTCTTCAAAAAAATATCCAGGCGATGAAGGCGACTGGCTGGTATGGGCCCTTCCGGGTGAAATACGCACATTAAATCTTCTGTCGGTTGACGCTGATATGGATACCAGATATATTGTCGATTCCACAATCATCGAAAGTCTATTTACACAGGACCTAGATGCCGACAGGGAGAAACTCAAACCCAAACTTGCCGAAAAAATGGACATTTCTGAAAACGGTCTTGAAATAACCATAACATTAAAAGACGGCATTTATTTTTCCGACGGCGTACCTGTAACCGCGGATGATGTAATATTTACCTTTGAAACTATGATGAACCCCAAAATTGACTGTCCTGATTTGCGCAATTATTTTAATAATATTACCGGCGCAATCAAACTTGACGACCGCAGAGTCAAATTTGTTATGAAGGAACGCTACTGGAAGACAATAGATGTGATTGGAGGCTTTTACGTTTTTCCCAAGCATATATATCAGTTTAAAGACCCCAATGAATTTAATAAACGAATCTCAGACCCAGTAGGAAGCGGACCATACCTATTTGAAAGATGGGACGTCGGCCAGCAGATAGTCCTCAAGTGTAATGAAAATTACTGGGGCAAGAAACCAAACATAAAAAAGATTGTTTTTAAATTTATTTCAAACGCCACTGCCGCCCTTCAGGCATTAAGGTCGCACGACGTAGATATGTTTGAACCCGGCTCCGAACAGGTTACAGATATGCCAAAAGACCCTCAATTTACAAAGGAATTTAAAACCATAATTTTCTGGGACCCGACATTCGGCTACTGGTACCTTGGCTGGAATGAACAAAGGCCGTTTTTCAAAGACCGCGAGGTTCGCCTTGCAATGACTTATCTGACAGACAGGGTAGCAATGGTGGCGCAACAGACTCGCGGCAAAGGTGCCGTAGTAACAGGACCATTTTATATTTACGGCAGACAAAACGACCCGAATATTCAGCCCTGGCCTTACGACCCGCAAAAGGCTGCGCAACTGCTTGATGAAGCCGGCTGGATAGACCACGACGGCGATGGAGTCCGCGATAAAGACGGTATTCCATTCAAGTTCAAATTTACTTATGCTGCCGGAAATATTTCATCAGAACAAATGGCGAAATTGCTCAAAGACGATGCCGCGAAAGTCGGCGTGGAAGTTATTCCCAATCCTACTGAAGCATCTATTTTTATGGGAAATATTAACGACCGAAATTTTGATTCAGTCGAAGCAATGTGGGGCGGCGTTATCGAAGAAGACCCTTATCAGCTATTTCATTCTTCACAAATCCAGGGACGCGGAAACAATTACGTTTCATTTAATAATCCGGAGGCTGATAAACTGATAGACCAGGCACGGAGAGAACTGGATGAACAAAAAAGATATGTCCTGTATCATCAGTTTCATAAGATAATGCACGAAGAGCAGCCTTATACATTTTTGATGACGCGGCCGAGATATTATTTCATAGACAAGCGATTCGAGAATGTAATAGTTCACAAACTGGGGATTGACCCGTTTGAGTGGTATGTGCCAAAGGAAAAACAGCGATACAAATGACGACATATATAATCAGACGAATGCTGCTGATGATACCAACGATTCTCGGCATAACCATAATGGTTTTTGCCATAAGCAGAATCGCCCCGGGCGACCCCGTGAGTCTTTCGATGGGGCCAAGCGGCCAGATGGATGTCCAGCGGGCTGCTGATGTCCGAAAGGCCCGTATGGCCCTTTATGGTCTGGATAAACCTGTGTATGTTCAATACGCAATCTGGCTAAAACGCGTTGTAAAACTGGACTTTGGCGACTCAATTAAACACCATCAACCTGTAATTAAACTTATAGCCAAACGTCTGCCGGTTACTATCACTTTAAATGTTATTTCGATAATAATCATTTACGCAATTTCAATTCCGCTGGGCGTTTTTACGGCGGTAAGGCAGGGTAAATTTTCAGACAAGGCAAGTTCTGTAATTCTTTTTATGCTCTGGTCTCTGCCGAGTATGTGGGCAGGTCAGATGCTTATTGGTTATTTTTGCGGCCCGACTTTTAAAAACTGGTTTCCGCCGGCAGGTTTGAGCAGCAATTATGCCGACTCCCTGCCGTTTTTTCCGTGGCTTGTCGACAGGCTCTGGCATCTCACTTTACCTGTGATTTGCCTGAGTTATTCAGGCTTTGCATACCTGACAAAGCAGGTGCGGGCCGGAATGCTCGACAATCTCCGATCAGATTATATCCGCACGGCAAGGGCAAAGGGGCTCGACAACTGGACGGTAACGTTCAGGCACGCTTTTCGAAACAGCATCATACCGATAATTACAATAATGGCGACATTGCTTCCCGCTATGATTGGGGGCTCTGTTATTATCGAAAGTATCTTCAGCATACCTGGTATGGGAAGACTTGCGTTCGAAGCAATAACTACGCGAGATTATAACGTTGTTATGGCTGTTGCGACAATCGCAGGGTTTCTCGACCTTGTCGGTCTGCTTCTTGCCGATATCGCTTACGCAATTGCAGACCCAAGAATAAGCTTTGAGAAAATCGAATGAAGAAGTTTACGGATAATAAAAACTGGGGAACGTCTTACGGCCAGCTTGTCTGGCAGGAGTTTACAAAAAACCGGACGAACCTTCTCTGCCTATGGTTCATAATTATACTTTTCACTATAGCTGTTTTCGCTCCTTTTATTGCCAATGATAAGCCTCTTGCAATCCGTATCGACGGCAAATTATATTTGCCCCTTTTCAAAACTTTCACCGCCAATGACTATTCAGTTTTTCTTGCCGCCATTATTGCGGTTATATTAGTATTGCTCATCAGGCGAAACAACCGAAAGGTTGACCCGTTTCTACGTTCTGCCGTGTTATGGAGACAAATTTCTGTCTGCACAGTAATATTATTTTTGGGCATAATACTTCTGCAGATTTTCATACCTCGTAAACTTGACGCCACTGATTACAAGGCAATGCTGGCAAGCGGCAAAGCAACTGATGGGATTTTTTCAATAGTTCCCTACGGCTATGGCAGAACGGACATAAAGGTCAGCCAGAAGCCCCCGAGCAAAGAGCATTGGCTCGGTACAGATGACGTCGGCTCGGACGTTTTGTGCCGGCTCATTCACGGCACGCGCGTTTCACTGTCCGTCGGTTTTGTGGCGGTTGGCATTTCAAGCGTTATCGGCATCATTTTCGGAGCAATAATGGGCTATTTTGGCGGCAAAATCGACTTTTTAGGTATGCGGCTGCTTGAAATTATGATGTCTGTGCCGACATTTTTTCTTATTATTACAATCGTAGCATTCTTCCCACGAAGTCTCCTGAACATAATGATAATAATAGGAATAACAAGCTGGACGGAAGATGCGAGATTTATACGCGCGGAATTTTTTAAACTCCGTAATCAGGATTTTGTTCAGGCAGCAATCTCACTGGGTCTGCCTCTAAGAAGTATTCTCTTTCGTCATATGCTTCCCAACGGCATCGCTCCTGTTTTAGTCAGTATAACATTTGGTGTTGCCGGTGCGATATTTATTGAATCTGCGCTGAGCTTTCTTGGCTTTGGCGTAGCTCCGCCTACGCCGAGCTGGGGGCAGATGTTAAGCACAGGCGTAAGCACTTCCGGCCAATTTCTGTGGTGGCTGACATTATTTCCGGGTCTGGCAATATTTTTCACGGTAACGGCTTATAACCTGCTCGGCGAAGGCCTGCGCGATGCGATTGACCCGCGATTGAGGAAGGCAGCATGAGCGAAAACGGTATCTTATTATCGATAAAAGGACTGAGTGTCAGCTTTTTCACCAAAGAGGGTGTTGCAAAGGCAGTGCAGGACGTGGCTTTTTCGATAAAGAAAGGCAAGACGTTTGCGCTTGTCGGCGAGAGCGGGTGCGGTAAGAGTGTTACTGCACTTTCGATTATGCGACTGGTTCCTTCTCCACCGGGCGAGATTGTTGCCGGTGAGATTGTACTCGGCAATAGAAATCTGCTCGAGCTGAGCGAAAAGCAGATGCGTGCCATTCGTGGAAATAAAATAGCTATGATTTTTCAAGAACCGATGACCAGTCTCAATCCTGTCTATACGGTAGGTGAACAAATTGTCGAGGCCATCAGGCTCCATCAGAAAAAAAGTGCAAGTCAGGCCTGGGAGGATGCGGTTGAGATGTTACGAAAGGCAGGTATCGCTGACTCCGGACAGCGGGTACACGAGTATCCGCATCAGATGTCGGGTGGAATGCGGCAGCGAGTTATGATAGCTATGGCCATAAGCTGCAAACCTCAATTGTTGATAGCCGATGAGCCAACGACTGCACTGGATGTAACAATTCAGGCACAGATACTGGATTTGTTAGACGAATTGCAAAAGCAGAACGAGATGAGCATTTTGCTAATAACACACGATTTGGGTGTCGTGGCTGAGAGAGCCGACGATGTTGCGGTGATGTACGCATCGCGAATAGCGGAAGTGGCCGATTCACAGAATCTTTTTTCAAAACCTTTGCATCCATATACGCAGGGGCTGTTGAAATCTTTGCCGCGATTGGATTCTTCAGCCAAACGTCTGCCGACGATTCAGGGGACCGTTCCTGAGCCGTTACATTTTCCAACCGGGTGTAAGTTTCATCCTCGCTGCCCGATAGGCAGCGACGACAGTCGATGTCAGACTGTTGAGCCACTACTGCGTCAGGTTCAATCAGAGCGATGTGTCGCATGCTGGTATGCACCAAGCTATGAAACTGATGAAGAATACAAAGAATATGAGTCAAAATATGGTAAACACAAACGGCTATCTGCTGAAGGTTGAAGACTTAAAGACCTATTTTCCCATAAAAAGGGGTCTGCTGCGTCGAACCTCAGGTTTTATCAAGGCGGTTGATGGAGTAAGCTTCGGTATCGAAAAGGGTCAGACACTGGGGCTGGTCGGTGAGAGCGGCTGCGGCAAGACGACCGTTGCCAGGAGCATAGTTCGGTTAGTGCCAGCGACGGCGGGGCAAGTAGTTTTTGACCAGATAAATGTTTTGTCGGCCAACAAAAGTGAATTGGGCAAACTTCGCAGGCAGATTAGTCTTATTTTTCAGGACCCGTTTAGCTCGTTAAATCCAAGAATGACCGTGGGCAATATTATCGGAGAGTCGTTGAAAGTACAAAAAGGGGTGACTGGCAGTGAACTGACCGAAAGGATTGCAGTATTGCTTTCAAAAGTAGGGTTGTCGCCTGACCATATAAACCGTTATCCGCACGAGTTCTCGGGCGGCCAGCGGCAGCGAATCGGGGTAGCCAGGGCCCTGGTGATGGAGCCGAAACTGGTTATTTGTGATGAGCCGGTCAGCGCCCTTGATGTTTCGATTCGCTCACAGATTTTGAATTTATTAAAAGATTTGCAGGAAGAATTCGGATTGACGTACCTGTTTATCGCACACGACCTGGCTGTTGTGGAGTTTTTTTGTGATATTGCGGCGGTTATGTATATGGGCAAGATAGTAGAGCGAGCCACAGCAGAAGAGCTGTACCGTAATCCCATGCATCCTTATACGCGTGCACTTATGTCGGCGATTCCACAGGTTAACGAGGGCCACATTTTGCGACACACTGCAAAAGGCACATTCGGCGGCGAGGTGCCAAGCGCTTTGAATCCGCCGGCCGGTTGTCCTTTTCACCCCCGATGTCCATTGGCGGAGGATGCGTGTCTAAAGCAGATGCCGGCCTTAGAAGAAAAAAGCGGTTACGAGGGGCATTTTATTGCCTGTTGGAAATGTGAAAAGAAGCTCGACAGGAGTTGTTAAATTTGCGATAATGGGCCGGAAGTTTCGGAATTAGAAAGAAGT
>JBAPXT010000063.1:0-2079 GCA_049284355.1 Sedimentisphaerales bacterium | reverse complement strand
ATCTCCTTACTTGCTGTTATTCCCATTTTATCTCAGTTACGCTCAACTATAAACCCTTTATTGGTATTTTTGAGACAGGCTCTTACGGTCGGGGTTTTCACTGCCTCAACTTCGTTGCCCTGCATCTTGAGGGAAAGAGGAAGATGCAGGGAGAACTCCATCCCTCGACCTTACGAGCCTGTCTCAAAAATACCAATAAAGGGTTTATAGTTGAGCGTAACTGAGATAAAATGGGAATAACAGCAAGTAAGGAGATAAAAATGCCGTTACGTTCCTTAAACAGACAACAGACATGGTTACTACCTCCAACTCTGGATGAATTAATACCGGATGACCATCCGGCACGATTCATTGCAATGTTTGTTGACAATCTGGATGAAGTTGAATGGCGAAAACTGGGTATAGGATTGGAGGGAGAGCTTTTAGGGGCTCCGGCTTATCATCCGCGCGTCTTGTTAGGCATATGGTTATATGGATTTATGACAAGTATTCGATCCTCGCGAAAGCTGGAGACCGCCTGTCGGGATCAAATGCCTTATTTGTGGTTGACCGGCTGGCAACATCCTGATCACAATACCCTATGGCGGTTTTATAAGGAACACCGTATAGAAATGCGGCACCTCTTTAAACTAACAGTCCGAACTGCAGTAAACATGGACCTGGTGGATTTGGCGGTGCAAGCTATAGACGGCACAAAGCTGCAAGCGAATGCAGCTAAAGATCGTACTTATGATGCAAAGGGACTACAGAGATTGTTAGAGCGTACTGAGACTGTAATCGAGGAACTGGAAAAACAGAATGAAGCAGGCGATGATCCACCGCCAGTACACTTACCGGAAAAACTGAGGCAGGCTCAGGTATTACTCACTGAGGTTAAAACCGCCATAGAGCGGTTAGCAGCAGAAAGCAGATTAGAAAAAATTAATCTCACGGATAACGATGCTAAATTCATGAAGAGCAGACAGGGAGTAGTAGCGGGATATAACGTACAGACAGTCGTTTCGCCGCTGAAGCTTACGGATCCCAATCAAGCCGGAGGGATGTTCGTCACTGCGGTTGATGCAGTACAAGATGCTGATGATCATCATCAACTGGTAAACATGTTGGAACAGGCTGAGGAAATGACGGGTAAGAAGGCAGATATCACGCTTGCCGATGCTGGTTACCATTCGGGTGCCAATTTAGCGGCATGTGAGGAACGAAAGCAAATAGTAGCGATACCGGAATCCCAGGAACAACGAGCGAAACCTCCTTATCATAATGATTTCAGCTATGATGCCAATGCCGATAGCTATGCCTGTCCGTTGGGGCAAACCTTGAAATTTCTTGAGATCAGGTCTGTGACAAATAAAATTGTGAGAGTTTACGGTGGCTTAGAAGCAGTATGCCGCCTATGTTCAGCTTTTGGTGTTTGTACTAAGAATCGCTACCGGGGACGGGAGTTGCTGATTGGCCGGTATGACACATTATTACGAAATCACAGGAGTTGGATGGCAACGCCGCTGGCAAAGATAACCTATAGGCGTCGTAAGGAATTATCTGAACCAACTTTTGGCATTCTGAAGGAACAGCTGGGCTTCAGGCGCTTTCTATTACGTGGGTTGGATAATGTAAAGGCTGAGACCTTCATGGTGGCTACCGCTTTTAACTTGCGGAGTTTGTACAGATTATGGCACCGGCAATGGTATAAAACATGGAAAGCTGGGTCTGCTGGAGGTTTTGCCTTTGTTTCTGGACTATTTTTAGCGATTATAACTTTTAGTAACGCAAAAATATCAGAGAATGGGGTTATAGCCAGTTAGTAAAAATTCTTTTTGAGACAGACTCGTAAGGTCGAGGGATGGAGTTCTCCCTGCATCTTCCTCTTTCCCTCAAGATGCAGGGCAACGAAGTTGAGGCAGTGAAAACCCCGACCGTAAGGTCGTGGGAGATTTATATAACATGATTTTGGTGCTGAGAACAAGTAATCTGAGAACGTTTTGTCACTATCAGACTTGACCCGATAAGCCGGTAAAATCCGTATAATCTGGAAAAACCAGGTTGGTGTAATCTATGACAAAATCTTCGCGAGTTCTTTGC
>JBAPXT010000062.1:0-6944 GCA_049284355.1 Sedimentisphaerales bacterium | reverse complement strand
GTGCAGCGCCGGCTGCCACCAGAGCAGCGGTTGACCTCGGCTTCATTGACAGCGACCATCAGGTCGGCCAAACCGGTACAACCGTTCGGCCCAGCTTATATATCGCCGTGGGAATCAGCGGTGCGATTCAACATCAGGCGGGAATGTCACAGAGCCAGAAGATTATCGCAATCAACAACGACCCTGATGCCCCTATCTTTCAGATTGCACATTACAAAATTCTCGGCGACCTGAATATTGTCGTGCCCAAAATGATAAAGGCAATCAGAGAAAAAAGTATCAAAGAAGAAAAGATGGTGAAAGTTTAAAAGCTGGATACGTTATGGCCAATTTCTACAAAGACAACGACGATATACAATTTCTGTTCAGGTATATAGACGTAGGCAACCTGGCGACAATTTGCGAAGATGGTTTTAAGTTCGCAGGTGAATTCGAGTATGCTCCGGCTGATGTCAATGAGGCCGTACAAAATTATGAAATGGTTCTCGATTCACTCGGACAATTAAGCGGCGATTTCATCGCTCCGCGTGCCGAAGACACCGACCGTGAAGGTAATACCCTTAACGAAGATGGTTCGGTTACATACGCAAAAGGGATACGGGAATCTGTTGAAAAACTTGCCAAGGCTGATGTAATGGGCTTTACGCTGCCATACAGATTTGGCGGCCTGAACTTCCCAAACCTTATTTACTCGATGGCCATCGAGATTGTCTCGCGGGCAGATGCCTCGCTTATGAACATATTCGGCCTGCAGGGAATCGCCGAGACAATCAATGCTTTTGCATCGGAAGAGATCAAAGAAAAATACTTATATGATTTCGCCGCAGGTAAAGTTACAGGCGCAATGGTACTGACTGAGCCGGATGCAGGCTCGGATTTACAGGCGGTTAAACTGCGGGCCTTTCAGGATACGGCGGGCAACTGGTTCCTCCATGGCGTAAAACGTTTCATAACCAACGGCTGTGGCGATGTGTTGCTGGTACTGGCACGCAGCGAGCCGGATAGAAGCGGAGGCCTGGGCTTAAGTCTTTTTGTCTGCAACAGAGGTCCAACTGTCCACATTCGTCGACTGGAGGACAAATTAGGCATCCACGGCTCGCCAACCTGCGAGATATTCTTTGACAATACCCCCTGCCAGCTAATCGGCGAACGCCAGCGCGGCCTTGTAACTTATGTTATGAGCCTGATGAACGGTGCTCGTATCGGCATTGCGGCTCAATCGCTCGGTATCGCCGAAGCTGCTTTCCGAGTGGCACGCGACTATGCTGCTACGAGAAAGCAGTTTGCAGTGGCTATTGAAAAACTGCCGGCCGTCCGCGATATGCTCATTGATATGAAGATTGCTATCGAAGCAGGTCGTGCACTGCTCTATGAAACATCACGTGTAGTTGACCTCAGCATTGCCTGTCAAAAAAAGCTCGAACTCAATCCTCCGGCCGATAAGGAAAAGCTAAAACCCCTCAGGGAACAGGCCCGCCGCCTCGACCGTCTCGCCTCGTTGCTGACGCCGATGAGCAAATATTATTGCTCCGAGATGTGTAACAGAGTCGCTTACGATTCGATTCAGGTCCTCGGAGGCAGCGGCTATATGCGGGACTACGCCTGCGAACGTCACGCCCGTGATGCCAGAATTACAACTATCTACGAGGGAACCAGCCAATTACAAGTTGTTGCCGCCGTTCGCGGCGTCTGCAGCGGGACAGCCGAGAAATTCATTACCGAACTATCCGGTGAGCAGTATCAACCAGAACTAAAAGATTTGCTCGATAAACTTGCCGAAGGAACGCAGCTGTTAAAAAAGTCGGTTGCTTTTGTTAAAGCAAACGGCAACGAATATATGGACCTCTGCGGCAGAGCTCTGGTCGATATAGCAATAGATTTGATTAATGGCTACTTATTCTGCAGCCAGGCCGGCACCAAAGTTGATATGCAGGTCTCAGGTGATTCGCCGGCATCTATGAAACAGCGCAAGGCAATGATTGCCCGCAGGTATATTACTAAAAACGCACCTAAAATTGCGTCCCTCGCAGAGCTGATTTGCTCCGGTGATAAATCAACATTTACAGAATACGAAGCGATGGTAGGACCTGTGCCAACCGAATAAGGGGAAGTAATGCTTCGAGCTGTTATATTCGATTTCGATGGCGTAATAACCGATTCTGAAGTTTTACATCTTCGTTCCTTTAATAAGGTGTTAGTCCAATACGGCGTTGAGATTTCAACAAAAGATTACTACAAAGATTACCTCGGTTTGAGTGACCTCGACTGCTTTAAGGCCCTTATTGATAAAAAGGTATTACAAAAACCAGCAAAAGGAATCGAGAATCTCGCAAAAGAAAAGAACGAAGTGTTCGAAAAGCTGGCAAAAACCGAAGGCAGGATAATCGAGGGGGTGCGGGATTTTCTGCAGATGCTCAGGCAAAACAACATACCAATGGCTATATGTTCTGGGGCTTTGCTGGTGGAGATTGAATTGGTTTTAGAACAGGCCCGGCTGCGTTCTTTCTTTGAGGTGATAGTTTCCGCAGAATTCGTAAAAAGAGGCAAGCCAAGTCCGGAAGGATTCCTGCTGACTTTGCGGAAACTAAACCATGGCCGACAGAACCTCATTCTGCCAAACCAATGCATTGTGATAGAAGACTCCCATTGGGGACTGACGGCCGCCAAGGCGGCAGAAATGCATACCATCGCAGTAACAAATTCCTATGATGCCTGCGAACTGGCAATGGCCGAAAAAATTGTTACTGGACTTGGTGACTTAAGTATGGACACCCTGCAAAAGCTTTGCAGTTGACCAGCCCTTCGCCTTTGAGGTGCTCGAAGATTGAAAAGGATTACCTTCCCATCTGCAGCATACCGGGACCGGTAATCTTGGTTTTGATTCTGTCATTTTTCAAATCGTATTCGATGCCGGGCGCAAGGGCGCCGTTGAGGAAGCACGGCTGAGAATCATCACCCCAGGCAGTTATCATAGACTTGTTCCCGTCATAAAACATTTCGCTGCCTACAAATTGAACAGCCTTGCCTTTTTTGGCTTTTTCTTCTTCATAAGTAATACCGCCCTTGGCGCTAAGTGTCGAAAGTTCGTTTTGACCACTGGCTGTCTCGTAAAGCGCAGCTTCTATGTGGTTGGCAGTAGCTGAGGTTTGCTCACCGTGCTGGCCCTGGACAATTGGAAAATAATCAACAAGAATCTGCTCGGCTCCGGCGTCAGCAATAATCACCCCCGTCTTTGAAAAATACTTTAAAGTATCAAAATTCCGCATAACCACATAGCAGGGTTTCTGCAGACTGAATTTGCCCACCTTTTTTTCCGGCTCTGCTATCTTGGAGTTATCAACCGCTATTACCCCTGACCCGACTGCCAAAAACATCTGCAAGTCTGCGTCATAGTCAAACGTAAGACACTTTAGCTTGGTAAAACCGAGCAATTTTTCTCCAGCCCACTTGGAAGTGTCGAGTTGAACTACTCCGCCGTTTGCTGTTAGGTGTTTTATGTCAGCCTGTAACTGCTTATCTTTGGATAAATCTACCGTAAGTTTTGGAGACGAAAGCGCGTCCTTCTGTTGAAAATCCGCTTTCTCCCGGAGCATTGTACATAGAACATCACCTTCGAAGATAACCTGATTTAACGCCGGCAGGAACTCGGCTTTTTCCCTGGCCGTTATTTTTACCGGAACGCCGGGTTGCTTGCCCTCGCCACGCTCGGAGGGACCGGGCTTGCCTTCGGTGCCTGTTACGTCGTTTGCATAAAAGGTAAGTTCTGATGGGCCGCTGGCAACAGTGTCCTCCGTAACTGCGCAATAGTCAATTCTTTTGGCAATAAACGTGGGTCGGCCGCTCTTATCATCGAAGCTTTTGGAAACTTTGTTCTCTGTCGCGGATGCGTCTTCAGGCATTTCGGAAGAGTCCATTGGCATAACAATGATACCGTTGTCACAGGTTACAACAATATCGGCAGACTGTTTGGATGGTTTGTTAGGCTCACTCGGAGGCGAGGTAACACTTTCTTCGTTAGCTTCCACAGTTGTTCCCATCTTGTCTGTGTCGCTGTTTTTATTTTCATATTTCTCCTCTGGGCCTTTGGACCATAAGAGGTTGTCGATGGAAACTTCGTCAGCAAAAACCAATTGCTCCGGACCGTCTATGATAACATTCTTCCTGAGAACGCATTTGTAGTATGCGCCTTTCTTTTTTTCAATTGCTCCTTTGTCCGCCGCCGGTATTTCTTTTGTTTTTTGCCGGTCTTCTGCCGTAGCAGATTCAACTGCCTTCTCTGTTTGCTCACCCTCCCTCGTTACGCCGGTGGTTGGACTCTCATCACCTCTTTCTTTTGATGAAAACATAGATGCCTTCGACGATTGCCTGATACGCAGGCTCTCTAACGCAATTATTTTAAGATATTCGAGGCGGTCCAGTTCATCGTTATAGACAATCTCCAGCCCCTTTCCAAGCATTTGAGCGTCTTGGGAAGTGAACCTGACCGGCCCGGCGCTCGAAAACTGCGATTTCTCGCTGATAAAGATAATATCGTCGAGATAAATAAAGCCTTCTTTGATTTTGCTGCCTTTTTCGGGCAAAATGTGGACAACTACATTTCCTGTAAGTGTTGCATCCTTCGGCGTAGCTTTGCCGACGGCATCTTCAACCTGAACCTTGCCTACATCGGCTGTCATATAGCATTTAAGATTGCCCCGAAAAACATTCATATACGGCTTTTCAATTTCCCATTCGTCTCCTTCCACGTACAGAAGTCTTTCGAATCCAAATTCTCGGTCAACTTGTTTTTTTGTGTTTAAGTGTGTGTATTTGGCCTTCTGGACGGTACCAACACCGACGCTGCCAACCATCCCGATTTCACTGTCAGACTTGACGGTATTGCTCTCGGCAGCCGTATCAGCGAATTTTGCTCCGGTATCGATTTCTATTGGGGGAGTACTGCTTAGCTGATTATAGAGCAGATATATTACAAGTACTGCCCCCGTTGAAATAAGCCATACATAGAGTTTTCGCGACTTAACCCTGTCAAAAGTTTTTCTTTCTTGCACCATACTGTTGTTGAATCTCTAATTTTCCCTTTGGGTTACTCGTACTTCTTCATAAGCTCTTGCCATCTGCCGCTCTTTTTCAGAATGTATTCTATTACTTCGCGCACAGCTCCCTCGCCTCCACGGCGCCTCGTCACATAGTCGGCTATATCCTTAACTTCATCAACCGCATTGGCAACAGCTGCTCCAAACCCCACATATTTTATTACCGGCAAATCCAGCAAATCGTCGCCAATATAAGCTGTTACCTTTGCCGAAAGCCCCGCCTGCTCAAGCAGCTTCTTGATCGCCGGCAGTTTTTCGAAACAATCCTGGACACAATAGGCTACCTCAAGCTGCTTAGCTCGGCATTTCGTTGCTTCCGAAAATCTGCCGCTCAAAAAAGCAACTTTCAGTCCTGCTCTTTGCCACATTCGAATACCGTGACCATCCAGCAAATTGAATAATTTACTTTCGCTGCCGTCCCTGTTGATTATTATGGTCCCATCCGTTAAAACACCGTCAACATCCATCGCCAGCAGTTGTATGTCCGCAAGGTTTGTTTTTGGCTTCTCTGTCATTTGATTCTCTCGTGTCGTCATTCTATTATCTTGCAGCGCATGGTTATTGAAAACCCATCCCAAGGTTTCTGCTTTGCGGGGCCCCTACAATTTTACCACACTTCCACGGTCGTTATAACAGACCAAATTGTGTTTTTCGCCGGTGTAATCCGTGTCGGAGTAAATTATTACGCGCTTGTTGCTGAGCTGCTCTATCTGTGCAATCGCAGCTCGCTTCTCATTCTGCAGGTAGCTGCCGACTTCCGGCGATACGAACAGCTCAATGCGTTTTATCTGGTCTTTTGATACCGAAAGATTTAACATTCGAACAATTTCAATAGACAGTGATTCGTGGCTCTTAATAAAACCCACACCGCCGCAGTGCGGACACGCCAGATAGGTGGTTGATTGCAGCGAAGGACGCATTCGCTGGCGGGTCATTTCCACCACCCCGAATCTGCTTATCCTCAATATTCTCGAACGGGCACGGTCGGCTTTGACAGAGCTGCGGAAAGTTCTTTCAACGTCCCTGCGGTGTCTCTCACTGCGCATATCAATAAAATCGCAAATTATCAATCCACCAAGGTCCCTCAGTCTAAGTTGCCGGGCTATCTCTGGTGCTGCTTCCATATTGGTTTTGTAAGCGGTTTGCTCGGCACCTTGGCCCTTCCGGTATCGGCCGCTGTTGACATCTATTGACACCAACGCCTCGGTTTGCTCGATTACAATTGTACCACCGCCTTTAAGGGCTACCGTCCGGCAATGAACCTTGGTAATTTCGTCCTCGATTCGATATTTGTGAAACAGCGGGACTTTACTGTCGTAATATGTTACCCTTTGTTCCAAACGTGGAGTTACTATCGAAAGGAAATCTTTGATTTTCCGAACAACATTTTCCGAATCACATATTATCTTGTCTATCCTGCTGTTAAAGACGTCCCTCAGTGTTCGAGTAACCAAATCAGATTCTTGGTAAAGCACGCTCGGTGCTTTTTCAGTTTCTATCCGTTTTTCGATAGCAGTCCACAATCGTCTAAGATACCTTAAATCGTTTTGAATGTCTCTTTTTGAGCATCCCTCCCCCGCTGTTCGGATAATAAAGCCCATCCCCTTAGGCGGCCTGCTTTCATCAAGGATTTGTCGTAGTCTCATCCGCTCATTATCATCTTCAATTTTGTGGGAAATACCGAGCTTTCGCATCCACGGCATCATAACCAGGAACTTACCCGGCAAAGCAAGATATGTGCTGAGGGTCGGTCCCTTCGTGTTTATTCCTTCTTTTGTTACTTGAACAACAAGCTCCTTACCCTTATGAAGGCAATTCTGAATAGGCAGCCGCTCCCTTAGCGCCTTTCTC
>JBAPXT010000061.1:0-10802 GCA_049284355.1 Sedimentisphaerales bacterium | reverse complement strand
GGCAATCATCGGGATTGTGTATGCCGTAAGCTCCGCCGCGGCAATTCTTGTTCTCGACAAGGCCCCTCACGGCGAGGAGGCGATAAAGGATATGCTGGTCGGGAGCATTCTTTTTGTAACGTGGCCCCAGATATTAAAAATTTCAGTGATATATCTAGCCGTGGGGTTATTGCATTTTCTGTTAAGAAAAAAATTCCTGCTAATTTCAATGAATCCGTCGCTGGCCCGTGAGAGCGGCCTGTGGATTCGTTTATGGGATTTTATTTTCTACGTTACATTTGGTTTTGTCGTAACAAGTTCGGTGCGCGTCGCGGGTGTGCTGCTGGTATTCAGCTATCTAGTGGTTCCGGCTGTGTGTGCAATGTTTTTTGTAAAAAGCGTGTCCCATCGCCTTATAATCGGCTGGGGCTTGGGATTTATCGCAAGTTTGCTGGGACTTTGTGCTTCGGCTAAATGGGATTTACCCACTGGGGCATCTGTAGTAACAGTTTTTGGCGTAATACTGGTTATCTCTGCAGCAGTAAAATATATTTTCAGTCTCTCAAAACGCAGCTTTTAACCCTGAGCGTATCTGTCCTGATCCTATCGAAGGAACTTAGGCAACCTGCACCTAAAAACGCCGGCTTCGTGGTTAAAATAGTTAAACTGGGCCCAGCTTATGGCCTGTGCCGAGGGAATAAAGACGCTTTTTGCGTTTGGTGTTGACGTGCGAGCAGACGACCTGTCCGATGAAGGTTATATGGTCGCCGGTAGGGATTTGCTTAACCAGCCGACATTCGAAATTGGCGACGGCGTCGGCCAGCAGAACCGAATCAATCTTTTTGGCGGGGGCCGTTTTGCAGGCCTGCCGCCTCGACTCGCGTCGAGAGACGCGGAGGCGGGCAAACTCGGCTAATTTGTCGGTTTTCCTGCCCGAATGTGAGCCGAAGAAAAGAGCGGCTTTATCCATATCGGACGAGGGGTAAACGAGCGTAAAGCATTTTGAGTGGCGGATACATTTGACGCTGTAATGGCCTTTATAGACGCCGATTGCCATCATCGGCGGCTCGCCCGAAACTATCATTGTCCAGCCCAGCGTAACAGGATTTGCCTTGCCATTTTTATCTTTGGCGACGGCAATTACCACCTGCTCAGGGTATTTGGTTTTGATTGCCTTTTCGTATTCGACTTTTTTTTGCATTGCCATTGCCTCCATTTAGTTTTATATTTACAAAGGAAATTGCTCTGGCATAAGCCATTTTGACGATTAAGATTATAAATTCGGGACCAATTTTAACAAGGATAAATCGATGAGCATAATCGGCTTTATCGGCAGCGGAAATATGGCTGAAGCCCTGATAAAGGGCATAATCGCCGCTCGCCGCGGTGCGACCGCGTCGCAGCGGGCAGCCCTCTACAAACCCACAAATATCTTTATAAGCGATGTCCGCCAGGAACGGTTAAAACATCTCGCCATGAAATATAAAGTCAAGCCTGCCAGTGGTAACAGTGAGCTTGCGAGCAGGGCGGATATTGTCGTTTTGAGCGTCAAGCCGCAAAATATGACCGAGGTGCTGGAAAGCATAAAAGACGCAATCAGCGGCAAAAAGCTGGTTATATCAATCGCGGCAGGTGTGAAAACCAGCCGTATCGCTGATGTTCTGGGGAATGTGGCGATAATTCGCGCAATGCCGAATACGCCCGCTCTAATTGGCGAGGGAGCCAGCGCATTGTTCGCTAACAAAAAAGCAAAACCGATGCTCAAGAAGGCAAAAGCTATATTCTCAGCAGTTGGGCAGGCAGTTGTCGTTGATAACGAAGGCCTTATCGATGCTGTAACGGCTGTGAGCGGCAGTGGGCCTGCTTATTATTTTCTTTTAATGGAGGAAATGATAAAGGCAGCCGGCAAATTGGGGCTGCCTGACGATGTGGCGAAAGATTTGGTGCTTCAGACTGCCAAAGGCGCCGCTTTGCTCGCCGTTGAGGCCGACGGCAGAGGTGAAAGTCCCGCGCAGCTTCGCCAAAAGGTTACTTCACCCGGCGGAACAACCGAGGCGGCGCTTAAAGTCTTGGCAAAAAGCAAGTTTGGCCCACTGATTGAGACGGCCATCAAAAAAGCCCGCGACAGAAGCCGGGAACTGTCGGGCTGCCCGCCTCGATTCGCCAGACGTGAGTCGGGCGAGGCAGGACCTACCCGATGATAATGGCTTCGACGGGGCACTCATCAGCGGCCTGCTGAACGGCTTCCTCGAATTCCGGCGGAACCTCCTCGACAATAACCTGTGCCATATCCGCCCCCATCTCGAAGACTTCAGGACAGGTATTTACGCATAATTCGCAGGAAGTACAGGTATCTTCGATTTTAACTTTCATTATAATCCCCTTGGAAATCGGTTATTTGTTATTGATTATTTATTATAGATTATTTATCATTAAAAAAACATTAAAAATAGCCGGCAGAGAATAGTCAATAATAAATTTTTGGCCGGGTCCCATGCAGGCCGAGCCCGTGAATCTGGTCAGGCGGGGAACCGAGCAGCCATAAGCGTGGATTTGGCTGTGCCGTGGTAAACCCGGCCACCTTTGTAATCATCTAAAAATGTATACCGTTTTAGCCAGAAAATACAGGTCGCAGAGGTTCGAAGATGTCGTCGGCCAGAACCCCATCGCCCAGACACTCAAAAACGCTATAAAGACCGGCAAAGTCGCACACGCATATCTTTTCACAGGCACCCGCGGCATCGGCAAGACAACTATGGCGCGGATTTTGGCAAAATCTCTCAACTGCCTTGCCGTTGATGCCCCAACCACGGAACCGTGCTGCAAGTGCGAAAGCTGCGTCACAGTCAATCTCGGCGAAGATATCGATGTCCTCGAAATCGACGGTGCATCAAACAACGGTGTCGAGGAGGTCCGCAGGCTGCGCGAGAACGCAATTTACCGGCCTGCACGGGCAAGATTTAAAATCTATATCATCGACGAAGTTCATATGCTCAGCACGTCGGCATTTAATGCACTGCTGAAAATACTGGAAGAGCCGCCCAGTCACGTTAAGTTTATTTTCGCAACCACTGAGCCGAACAAAGTCATCCCCACAATTCAGTCCAGATGCCAGAGATTCGATTTTAACAATATAAATCCCAACATCATCGCCGGCCAGCTCAAATCCATACTCGAACAGGAAAAAATAAAATACGAAGAGGATTTAATCTTACCATTGGCGAAGATGGCAAATGGCTCGATGAGAGACGGCTTGAGTTTGCTGGATAGATTAATAAGCACCGGTGTCGAACCACTGACCGCTGAGCTGCTCGAAGAGTTTCTCGGCTGTCCGAACAGCGAAAAAATCTGTAATCTTATTGCCAAAATAGGTGATGGCGACGCAGCCGGAACACTTACCGCGGCAGAGGATTTAATCAACGCAGGCTTGGGTGAGGTGCAGCTTGTCGATTCGCTAATCGATTATATGCGGGATTTAATGGTGGTAAAATCCGCAGGGGCTGAAAGCGGACTTTTGATTTTGACCGCCGAACAACGGCAGCGGGCCGGCCAGTTGGCTGAAAAATTTGATGTCGCCGCCCTTGTTTACAATATAACCACACTTGAAAGGTTGCGCTGGACGCTCAAAAACAGCGACACACCGAGGGCACTTTTAGATGCTTCGCTGCTGCGATTTACCTTAAGCGAGCATTTCCTGAATATTGATGAGCTTCTTTCACAGTTGAAGGCCGGGCCCATAAAAAAAAAGCAAATAACTAACCCGAGCACAACTACCACAGTTACAGAAAAGCTTACTGAACCTGCAATAGATAAAAAAACTGATTTGCCCCGGTTAAATGACATACAGTCAATAAGAAGTAATTGGCAAAATATTTTAGGAATTATTGCTGCCAGACTCGGCAATGGCAGCGGAGGATTGTTAGCTTCCACTGAGCCGACTCGATTTGAAAACGGCCTGTTGACAATTACTTTCCCTGCTTCCGCTGAAGTGCAGAAAAAAATGTGCGAAAGTAACAACCGAACAGCACAAATACAATCCTTATTAAGCGAACATTGTGGGACAGATATAAGATTAGAATTTGAAACGGCTGTTGGCGAGCAGACGCCGACAGCTCCTGCCGCAAATCAGCCCAGGACCACTGGACAAAAGAGAAACGAGCTGATTAACGACCCGGCGGTCAGAACCATCCTGATGGGCCTCGACGCAACTATCACCGGCATCGAGGATGACCAATTAGCCGGCGACTGAACAAATGTCTCAGCGCTCCCGCAAAGCAGGGTACTCACTACGGCATGCTCAAAATGAACCGCCCTGCCAGACTGTAAGCCAGCGCCGACATCGCAGCGGAAGCCGGAATGGTTAAGACCCAGGCCCAGACAATACGGCCGGCCACACCCCAGCGGACGGCGCTGAGCCGCCGCAGCGATCCCACTCCCATAATTGCCCCGGTGATGGTGTGCGTCGTGCTCACCGGAATGCCGAAGGCGGTTGAAATCAGCACTGTCAGGGCGGCGCCGGATTCCGCACAAAAACCATCCACAGGTTTCAGTTTGGCCACTTTCTGTCCCATCGTTTTGACAATCCGCCAGCCGCCGAACACGGTCCCCAGGGCAATGGCGGCATGGCAGAGGAGCACTACAATCAAAGGTATATGAAATGTTTTGCCCAGCAGGCCTGTGCTGAAAAGCAGACTGGCGATAATGCCCATGGTTTTTTGCGCATCGTTGCCCCCGTGCCCTATGCTGTAGAATGCAGCCGAGATAAGCTGACCTTTGCGGAAAAGATGGTCAACCTTCTGAGGTGTGGATTTTCGGCAGGCCCAATAGACGGCGTTGCCGAAGACCAACCCCAAAAAAAGCCCCATGACCGGCGAGACGAAGATGAAGATTACCGTCTTCATAATTCCATGCCAGACCAGGGCCTGCGGCCCTATCTTAACGAGCGCCGCGCCAATCAACCCGCCGATGAGAGCATGGGAGGAACTGGTCGGCAGTCCTAAATACCACGTAATCACGTTCCAGCTGCAGGCGCCTACGAGCGTCCCAAAAATAATCCCCTTGTCCACAACGTTGATATCGATGATGCCTTTGCCAATGGTATTGGCGACGTGGAGGCCGAGAAACAAAAAAGCGATAAAGTTAAAAAATGCCGCCCAAAGCACGGCGTAGTGGGGCCGGAGGACGCGAGTGGAGACAATCGTGGCGATGGAGTTGGCCGAGTCATGAAAACCGTTCAGAAAATCAAAGAGCAGCGACAGAACTATCAGCAGTAAAATACTCAAAGTCATAGTTATGCCTGTTTGACCATAATGGAATCAACGATATGGGCTACGTCTTCGCAGATGTCCAGCACGGTTTCGGCGTCTTGATAAATATCCTTCCATTTAATCACCTCAATCGGGTCCTGCACGGTCGTAAAAAGTTCCATCAGCACCCGGTCGCGCATCGCGTCGCCGACGTTTTCCAAACGGTTGACCTCCACGCAGGCGTCGAAAACCACACGGACGTTCTTAATACGCCGCAGCCCCCCGATGGCCCGCGCCACGGCCTGCACTGACTCCTCAATTACCACGGCGAATTCCACCAGGTTCTTGTCCACGCCGCTAATATTATAAATCCTGAGCCGGCTCACAATGGTATTGAGCATATCAACGATGTTATCGAGTTCCGTTGTAAGGGAATGAATATCCTCCCTGTCAAACGGCGTGATGAATGTCTTGTTTAACTGATCGATAATCGTGTGAGCCACGTCGTCTCCTTGATGCTCAATTGCTGCCATCTTACTCAGCATATCCTCGTTCACACAGTCCTGGGACACCACTTCTTTGAAAAAACGCGCCGCTTCCACGGCGTGGCCTACTTGTTTTTCAAACAGATTGAAAAAGTTGAAATCTCTGGGGAAAAATTTAAAAAACATGTACGTCTCCTTTAGTCATGCCGATATAGCATCCAGCTCATCTAATTTATACTTAAAATGAGATTCAAAAGCAATGTTTGATTATAATAATAGTCATTCAATATCAACGTAAATTTCAGCCCAGTCTTCATAGAACAGGAATTTTAACAGCTATCCTTTTTTTTGCAAAGTGTTTTGTCAAATTCTTATTATTTCAACAAATCTGCCTGAAAATGAAACCTCAGACGTGAATCTTGACTTTTCCTCCCTGTTATACTAAACTGCCGACAAAAAGTGTTGGATATTATTATGTTACCTGCCTCAGTGAAAAAGAACATCGTCATCCTGCTGATCGTCACGAACTTGGCTACAGGTCTATACCTCGGATATGTGGCATGGCGACAAATGTTCTGGCAAATGGAAGCAATGACAACTGCCGACTTCGCAGCCAAGGTTTGGGCGAGCAACAACTACGAAAAGGGTAAGCTCATCAAACTTGAGCTTGTGGTGAAAGATAAACCTGAGGTCTATCAGCCCAAACAGAATCGATTCGACGGATCTTATGTAGTTCTCGACTGGATTGGATACACTGATCCACTGTGGAGATTCAACGAGTCGCCCAGCATCCTTGTGGCTCAGGAGTTCGTGAGGACGTACAACGCTGAGATGAACGGAATCGTCTCTGACCCGAATGCGTACGAGCAGCGGATTCGCAAAGAGGTCGATTATTGGCGAGAGAATGCCTTGAACGAACGGCCGGCAGGGCTGAAAACCACGGCAGATAAATGAGCAGAGAGACATTATCATCCGTTGTTTTTAATCAGTCGGGTGTTTAGAACGGCCCACCCTCCACCCTAAATTTCTTGTTGCTCTTACCCCAACGCGATGGTTAGAGTTGACATTTTACTCCGGCTGGCAGTATAGTAGCCATATTATGAGCACTGTTTATACCGAAGCCCTGAATAGGTTAATAGAAGAATTTGGCAAGCTACCGGGAGTTGGGCCAAAAACGGCGGAACGGCTGGCTTTTTATATACTAAAAGCTGAACCGGCCGAGGCTATGGCTCTCGCCAAAGCCATCAGCGATGTCAAAACTAAAATCAAACGCTGCGAAATCTGCTACAACTATTCGGAGGGGAAAATCTGCGAAATCTGCTCCGACCAGCGGCGCGATAACAGCATTATTTGCGTCGTCGAACAGCCGAAAGACGTAATAGCATTGGAAAAAACAGGGACCTGCAAATGGGTCTATCACGTTCTCGGCGGCCACATCGCACCGCTCGAAGGGGTCGAGCCGGGCGATTTGACTATCGAGCAGCTTGTCGAACGGATTCGCAAAGGCGATGTCAAAGAAGTAATAATGGCGACCAATCCCAATATGGCCGGCGACGGCACAGCCCTTTATATAAGCTCGCTATTAAAAGATACAGGCGTGAAAATCACCCGACTGGCAAGGGGGCTGCCAACCGGCAGCACTATCGAATATGCAAGCGGCAAAATCCTCACCGACGCTATAATCGGCAGGCAACAATTGCAATAATTTTCATTCTCTATACCCCCCGGATTTGCATAAATCCTTAGGCAAATTTATGATATAATAGGGCTGGCTGAAGGTTTTCCAATCAGCAGGGCTATTTAAAGCCACAATTGTGTATACTTTATATATGGGGAAGCTCGGCATCTCGTAATAACCGGGTGCGGGACCTTGCCCGCCTCTGGCGGGAAGGAGTTTCGGGTGAATTTATGAAGTTTGGGATGGAAGCACAAATGCGGATGGAGCAACAAATGAAGCTTGCTCCCCGTATGATTCAATCGATGGAGATTCTCCAGCTTCCAATCCTTGCCCTTCAGGAAAGAATAGAACAGGAGCTTAACAGCAATCCCGTTTTGGAAATGGAAGAACCGTCAAATCCGGAGGGTGCCGGCCCTTCTGACCAGCAGCCGCAGGAGGATATTGGCGAAAAGGATTTGGTTGTTGACACCGATAACAATAAAGCCAAGGACTTTGAACGCCTTGAAGGTCTTGACGATGATTACGACGACTATATGGGCCAAGGTGAGGTTTTTCGTCGCCGAACCAATCCTGATGAACAAGATAGAAAACTCGAGGCGATAAATAATACCGCTGCGCCGCCTCAATCGCTGCACGAACACCTGGCCGAACAATGGCAGATGGTCGAGGCTGAGGACGGAGTAAAAAAAGCCGGTAGGGCCATCATAGATTACATCGACGAAAGGGGGTATCTGGCCGTAAGGTTGGAGCAGTTATACAGCAAAGACAAAGCCGATTTTACCCTCGACGATTTGAAGCAGGCCTTACCGCTTGTGCAAAAGCTGGAACCCACCGGCGTTGGTGCACGTGACCTCAGGGAGTGCTTGCTTATTCAGATGGCACAAAGCAGCGAGGATATGAGCTTTGAGCAGCGTCTGGTTTCCGAGCATATGGACGAGCTGCTTGAAAATCGCCTGCCCGATATCGCCAGGAAAATGAATTGCAGCGTTGAAGAAATCAATCGGGCCATCGAGCGCATGAGCAAGCTTGATACCTCGCCCGGGCTGCAAATCGGAATGGACCGCAATAATCCAATTACAGCCGATGTAATAGTGCAATCTGAGGATGATTCGGACGACTATTCTGTGCGACTGGCTGATTCCAGCTTGCCGGCCCTGAAAATAAGCGGCTACTATGCAAAAATGGCGAAAGATGCCGGCGTTAATGAAAAAACAAGGAAGTTTTTGCAAAATAATATCAACTCTGCGCAATGGATTATAGATGCAATCGAGCAGCGAAAGAACACATTACTCAGAGTTGCAAGGGCGGTAGTAAGATTTCAGCGAGATTTTTTCGAAAAAGGCCAGCTATATCTTAAGCCGCTGCCGATGTCGAAGGTAGCCGATGAAGTCGGCGTGCATCTGGCGACTGTATCTCGTGCTGTGGCAGGTAAATACATTCAGTGCTCGTGGGGGATACTGCCGCTGCGAAAATTCTTCAGCGGCGGCACTGAAGATACCGAAGGACAGGAGCATAGCTGGGAGGCGATAAGAGCCAAACTACAGCAGATTATAGATGCTGAGGATAAATGTAAACCCTTAAGTGACGACCAGATACAGAAGAAATTAGCAGAGGCAGGGATTAAAAATCTGGCAAGACGAACCGTCGCAAAGTATCGCAAGCTGCTCAATATCCCCGCAGCAAGATTCAGAAAAAAATATTAACCTTCCGTTTCAAAAACACATCGAGAAAAAATAACGTTAAGTTTCTGTAATACAAAGAGTTAAGCTTCAAAAAGACGGTGTTTGGTTTGTGTTAAAACTATAGCGAAACGTATGCAAACTGAGGCAAAACAGTGCAAAACTATGCCTAAACTATATAGAAACTATACCCAAACTACATAGAAACGTACAAAAATTGTATGGAAACCTTCTGCGCTTTTGATTGATTTTTCCTCATATAGGTTTTATTCGTGCCAGGTTGTTTGTCTGAGCCAATCTTCAACAAGTAAGGCAAGGTCGGAGATGTCAACCAGACCATCACGATTGAGATCGCCCGGCTGCTGGTCGGCAGAATTAAGCCAGCCGGCAATCTGGAAAGCATAATCTTCCAGATTAACAAGACCATCGTTATTTAAATCCGCAAGAAGCGCCCAATCGTAAGGCGGCATAGAAGCTTCGGCTGTGCCGCCGTAGGCACCCATATCGATGCGAAGATTTTGCCCCCAAATATTGTCAGGGTCATCCGGGACTGAAAGCAGCTCCTCACCAAGCGGGGAGCCGGGATTGCCTGTATCGATACAGCGGCTTGTTACATCATCATAATCCCATCGGTCGCGTACACTATCCCACCGCCAGCCAGCGCTTTTTAAGTGATAATCGCCGTCAAGCCAGAGACCGTTTACATCCCAATATCCCGGCTCGACAAAGCAAGGGTCGGCGTCGATATTCCCCTGGCCTGGCCAACTGCCTTGAACATCGCTGTAGGTTATGTCAGCTCCACTGCCGTATACTTCTGCACCCGTTTGTGCTTCATTGCCCCAAAGAATAGAGTTAGTAATTTTCATGCTGCCACTAATGCCGCCACCTTTATTACTAGCGATGGTACAACCGGTAATAACAGGGTTGCTATTAAAAACACAAGCAATGCCACCACCATCCTCCCTTCCAAAATTGCCCACGACCCTACAATTTATTATCGTTGGGCTGCTTTCTCTGCAATAAATACCACCGCCAGACCTATCACGAGTCCAGTTGCCCGTGATATCACAGCAGCTAATAATTGGGCTACCCCCCCTACAGTAGATTCCTCCGCCGTCACTCGCACATCCATCCGTATGATTTCCTTTGATAATACAATTTGAAAAAATTGCATTACTATCGATACAAGCAATTCCACCGCCACTCGCAGCGTAATTATTAATTATTCTGCATTTCGAGATTGTAGGGCTGCTTTGTCGGCACAGGATACCCCCGCCATAGCCTCCGATAATTGTGAAGCCTTCCAGAATCGAATTGGCATCTTCATTGTTGTGGAAGTAGAAACCCCGATGGGGTTCAGCTTCGGTGCCATTACAGTTGATAATGCAGTTTTCGGGGCCGGTTTCGCTGCGGACTGTGATAGCTTTGCCGAGAAAGTCTATGTCCCGATTGCCTTCGCCGGTGTAAGTGCCGGGGGCAACTATGATGGTATCGCCATCAATGGCGGCGTCGATAGCCGATTGGATGGTGGGATACTGGGTCGGGACAAGCAGTTCATCGGCCAGAGAGGGGCTACAGAGGGCCAAAAACGCTGAAACTGCGATGATTTTTGCGATTGGCTTCATTCTCCATCTCCTTAAAAAACCGTGATGAATACGTTATTACGGCACAGGTGAGCGGCAATACATAGATAATTGGGCTGCCTTCAAGTAATAAGATGCGCAAAGGTGGGCAA
>JBAPXT010000060.1:0-9166 GCA_049284355.1 Sedimentisphaerales bacterium | reverse complement strand
CTCCTGAACAAAAGCAATATCTTAAGGAAACCATGCACGCATCTGATGAAGATATTGCAAAATTTCAGGGTTCAACTTTCAAAAGTATAGAAATTTACACCATTGATACAGAAACTGGCGAAATTATCGGGTACTTGTTTGACAGCATGCGCTGCATCGCCAAAGGCACGGGGAGGCGAGAAGGAAATAAAGAAATTATGGATTGGCTTTGGTCCGTACAGGGACAAGGGGTATCAAGGCGCGTCACAGAAAAAGTTAGCACTGATAAATTGAACATTACTGAAAAATATACTATGCCGGACGGTAGTATGATGGAGGATAAGTGGGAAATGATTCGAAAGAAGTGGTAAATAAAAGATGGCAAAAAAAGCAAAGATAAAAGTTGATAAGACCGAGGTGGCGGAGAGGGTCAGGAAGATTTTACCTACGCTGGAAAAAGTATACCCGGGTGCAAAGACTGCACTTGCCTTTAAGAATCCTCTGGAGCTTTTAATAGCGACGATTTTGTCGGCCCAATGCACGGATGTGCGTGTCAACATAGTAACCAAAGAAGTGTTTAAGAAATACAAATCGGCTGAGGATTGGGTGAAAGCCGATATAAAAGGAATTGAGTGGGACATCAAAAGCACCGGCTTTTACCACAATAAAGCAATCAATATTAAAGGCGCCTGCAGGGAGATAGTCGAGCGATTTGGCGGCAGAGTCCCCGAAACAATGGAGGAACTTGTAACTCTTCCCGGAGTGGGCAGGAAGACAGCGAATGTTGTATTGGGCAATGCGTTCGGGGTGCCGGCGATAGCCTGCGATACGCATGTTATTCGGCTTTCACGGCGGCTGGGGCTTTCCGAAAATAGCGACCCGGTAAAGTTGGAATTTGATTTGGCCGAAATAGTACCAAAGAAGAGCTGGACGCTGTTCAGTCATTTGTTGATTTTTCATGGGCGAAATGTTTGCCATGCACGTAAACCCGATTGTAAGAATTGCCAGATTGCCAAATTCTGCCCTGCTGCAAACGATCCGGCTTTGTGGTAAACTGTTTTGCCTGTGGCAGAGCCGAAGGAGAATTTTTCTTTATGATGGATATTACTGAAAGCCCGGTGAGAGACCTCTGGCGGATATTCAGGATAATGGCCGAGTTTGTCGAGGGATTTGACGAGCTTGCAACTGTCGGGCCGGCGGTATCGTTCTTTGGCTCGGCGCGTTCAAAGCCGAAGAGCCGATATTATAAGCTTGCGGAAAAAACCGCTTCGGAAATGGTCAAGGCCGGCTTTGCGGTAATAACCGGCGGCGGCGGGGGGATTATGGAAGCGGCCAATAAAGGTGCTGCGAAGGCAGGCGGTAAAAGCATCGGCCTGAATATCGAAATACCATTGGAGCAGGTGCCAAACGAGTACCAAAACATGTCACTGCATTTCAGATATTTCTTCTGCCGCAAGGTGATGTTCCTCAAATATGCCCACGGCTTTATAGCTTTCCCCGGCGGTTTCGGAACTATGGACGAATTTACCGAATCGCTGGTGCTGATTCAAACGCTAAAGCAGGCGTCTTTCCCTGTGATTTTGATGTGCAGCGACTATTGGGGAGGATTGATTACCTGGATGAAGGAGAAGATGCTCAAAGAGCACCATTATATTTCCCCGAAAGACCTGAACGTGTTCACGGTGGTGGATGAGCCGGAAGAGGCGGTCAGGATTATCGTAGACTTCAAAGAGTCGAAAGGCCGAGTAGGAATTGATTTGCTGTCTGAAATGAAAAACCAAAGGGTTAAAAGCTCGAAACGCAAACCTAAAATTTAAGATTTTGAGTTACAACTTTTCGCTTTCGATCTTCTTCATTGCTTTATTTAAGTGAGTAAGCAAATGTTTTTTGTCCGGTCCGCCGAGGTGCTCCCAGGGCAGGATTTCATCGGTGTTAAATTGTTTTTGTGCTGCAGTGTCGATATCAAGGCCGAATTTTTCAAAGGCCGCCTGCCATATAGCAGGGTTAAAACATTCATCCCATAAATCGAATTTTGCTCCGTTTTTCCAGGCCTGTTCGATGACATTACAGAGTTGTCTGTCGCCCCGGCCGATGGCTGATTCGAGGACGCTGCGCTCTATATCGTGGAATTTAAACTGCACCATTTTTGCCCGGAGCTTTCTTTTCTCATCGAGGATTAGCTGTTTTGCCTGCTTGAAGTAGGATTTCGGTTTTTGTGCCAACCAGCCGAACGGCGTGTGCGTCTTGGGGACGAGCCAGCTTATGGTAACATTGATTTGAGCCGTTTTTCCGTCAATCTTCTTTCGCAGGTTAGCTAATTGAAAGGAAAGTTGTGCAATGTTTTTTATGTCTTCTTCTGTTTCTCCGGGCAGGCCGACAATAAAATACAGTTTGAGTCGATGCCAGCCAGCTCTGTAGGCGGCCTCTGCGGCAGCGAACAAATCTTCATCTTTCAGGGGTTTATTGATAAGCTCTCTTAATCTTTCGCCGGCGGCTTCAACGGCAATCGTCAATCCGCCTTTTCTTACCGAGGTTACCAATTCCGGAAGCGTTTTTAACTGCCGGTCGACACGCAAACTCGGCACCGAAAGCCCAACGTGTTTGTCTCGGAAATACTTGTTCAGTTTGGCTATCAATTCTTCGAGGTCGGGGTAATCGGCCGTTGATAGACTAAGCAGACCTATTGTATCGAAGCCGGTTGCGTGGTAACAGGTTTTGGCGATTTCTGTTATTTTTTCGACGCTGCGGCGACGAACGGGCCTTCTGCAAAAACCGGCCTGGCAGAAGTTGCATCGGCCGGGACAACCCCGCATAATCTCAACACTAACTCTTTCGTGAACAGCTTGAGTGAACGGAACTATTGGTTTAAGCGGGACGGGAGCGTTTTCGAAATCTTCAACGACGGCGTTTCGCCGCTCGGGCACAATAACCGGTGCCCCTGACTGCATATAAAGGGCAGGGACATAAGCCCACTCGAATTTTTTGGTGGCTTTTACCAAAATCTCTTTTTTTGGTGTTCCTGCTTGCTTCTCGGATTTTGTAAGTTCAGCCAGCTTTACGACCGCTTCTTCGCCTTCGCCCAGCAGGAACAGGTCGAGAAAATCGGCCATAGGCTCACAGCAGTTTGCCATACCGCCGCCGGCAATTATCAGCGGGTCGTTTTCGTTGCGGTCGGCACTTCGAATATTGATGTCGCCGAGGTCAAGTATATTGAGCACATTGCTGTAGCAAAGCTCATTAGTTAAACTAAAACCAACGATATCGAAACTTTTTAACGCTGCTTTGGATTCCAGACTAAACAGCGGGATTTTTTTGTCACGGAGGATTTTTTCGGCATCGAGCCAAGGTGCGAAAACCCGCTCGGCAGCTACGCCTTTGAGGTTATTCAGGATATCATATATTATCGCCAGACCCGTATAACTCAATCCGACTTCATAAGTATCCGGGAAGCATAATGCTACCGTAAGGTCACAGTTGCGGAGGTCTTTTTTGGTTTGGTTTATTTCGCCGCCGATATATCTGCCGGGTCTGCGGACGAAAGGCAGAAATTCCCGGTTGATCTCCTCGGCTAATATTATTACTTCTTTTTTATTCACAGGGGCCATTATAGATTGATTATTGATTATTTTCTATTGATTATTGTTCGATTATCAATTATCAGGTTCCGTGCGATGAAAGGGTTTTTTATGGACAGGAACCGTCGACTTACGATTGAAATTATTGTTTTTTCCTCTTTGATTGCGGCGTTGTATTTTTTTGCTCCAGCCAAAGACAAATTAGTTCGGTCTGCAGGCAGAGTTGATGTTGACAGCGGAATGCGTGAGGTGATGGGAACGTTCGCCCGCGTAGTTGCCGTTGCGGCAGATTCAAGAACGGCCAAGGGGTGTATTGAAGCTGCTTTTGCTGAAATTGAAAAAGTTGACAAATTGATGAGCGACTACAAAAGCGATTCGGAAATAAGCGAGCTGAACCGGGACGGGTTTGTGCGTGCAGTTAAGGTCAGCAAATCGATATACGAGGTCTTACAAAGAAGCATTGAGTTCAGCAAACTTAGCGGCGGAGCATTCGATGTTACGGTTGGACCTTTGGTGGACCTTTGGCATTCTGCAGGGGATGCGAATTCTCTTCCTACCGATGCTGAACTGCAACAAGCTCGTTCGAGGGTCGGCTATGATAAACTTATACTGGATGCAAATGAAACAAGCGTGCGGTTTACGGTAGAGGGTATGAGAGTGGATTTGGGCGGGATAGCAAAGGGGTATGCAGTTGATAAAGCGATTGAAGCAATGCAAAAGGGCGGTGCCGTCGGCGGAATGGTTGTTATCAGCGGTGAGATTCAGTGCTTTGGTTTGCCACAGGGGGGCCAGAGCAAATGGCGAATTGGTCTGCAGAACCCTGATAAGGCAGAAACTGGTTTTGATGACGGTATGCCTTTATTAGTTTTGAATTTGATGGATACTGCGGTTTCTACCAGCGGCAATTATCGTCGGTTTGTTACGATAAGGGGAGAAAGATACAGTCACATAGTTGACCCTGAAAGCGGACACAGCAGCGAGAGTTTAGCGAGCGTAACCATTATTTGTCCAAGTTCGACTGACGCGGATGCCTTGGCAACGGCAGTAACCGTAATGGGCAGGGAAAAGGGCCTTGCTTTAATCGAGACAATACCGGAAACCGAGGCGATTTTAATAACTTCGGGGCCTAAGTATGAACTTATCAAAACCCGCGGTGCAGAAAAATTTATAGAGTGATTTGGTAATGTCGGCCTGGGGTGTTTATTGCTGCTCAAGTGGTTTATGGGTAGCAAGAAAGCGACTTATAATAAATGCCAGTAGGGTTTTCCGGATAAAAACTTTATAAGGTTGGAGCTCTGCGCAAAAAAACCCTACTTCACAGGAAGTCGGGCCTGGTAGAATCGATTATTCGTACCTTTATGCTTCTACCGAGCAAGGCGACAAGACGTCACATCTGTCTTGTGCCTGGCTAAAGAACGGTAAATGGTTTAATTAGTTTTGTTTGTGCCTTAGCCGGTTGTTATTATTTGCCGCCGCCGGCAGTTTCGCCGCCAGCTTCGCCGAGTTCTTCCTTACGTAAGCGTTCTTCTTTGCTATAGCCACATTTTGGGCATTTGTCTGCGTAATCGTGAGGAACAGCACCTCTCTCGAAGACTAACCCGCACTTTTCACATTTTACAGCTATATAACCACTTTCCTCGCTGCATTTGGGGCAAACAATTGCTGTTATTGCCATCGAGTGAGGGTCCTGGTGCTTTTTTATATATTCGTAGTAATCTCTCTTATCCATTTGCCATTCGTTTTCACACTTTGGGTTGCGGCACTTGAGCCATATCATCTCGCCGCGTTCGATGGTCTCGATGCCGCCGCTGCTGCTGATTTTGGAGCGGGTTGCATAAGTTATTACACCGGCTGCAACCAGGCACGCCACAACAACTACAATCTTAATGATTTTTTTCTGACCTTCTTCCATATTAAAATCTCCAAAATAATAGATAACAATACGGTTAACGATTTATAAAGATAAACTATTATTTATTGTGTTATTTGTCAAATACATATTTTCTTATTATTTATACGTGCCGGATAGTTATCGGTTCGGCCTGTGCCATTTTGAGGATTCTGGCCGGTTCTTCCGGCATACCCGTGCGGGCCGAAAGATATGCTGCTTCAATAACGGCCATATCGTTCAGGTTCTCCTTAGCGGTGCTGCAAAGCTTGTTTTTATCAGGCAATAATGTGTTTAAAGCAAAGTTTTCCAGTAGTTTCGTCATACAGATAAGCTCATTGTCGTCGTATTCTGATTCCTCTATGATTTGGCCAAGACTGTCGCTAACGATGAATCGGGCATTGCTGACTGTTAGAATTTTATCTTTGCCGTAGACCTTCAGGATTTCCTGCTCCGGGCCAAAGACCTTGCTTGCTATCAGATTGCCAAAAGAAGTGTCAGCAAATTTCATCGTTACGACGGCGGTATCCTCCGTCAAATAAGACCGCTGCTGTCTGTCGCCGGCTGTGTTGGTATTCAGGGAATAAACCTGCTGCGGGGTGGTCAGGTTCCAGACTATCTGGTCGATTATCTGGTAACAGTTGTGCAACAGCACACCTCCGCCGGCCAGTTTCGGGTCGGTTTGCCAGGCACTGATGTTCTCGTTGCCGACGGTACAAAAGGCGGTTATCAAGAAGATTTGCTCAAGGCGGCCCTGCTGTAAGAACTGACGTAAGGCAAGGGAGCTTTGGGCAAACCGGCGGGGATTTGCGACGGCAAATTTTATATTTTCATCTTCGGCAAGGTGGACAAGTTCAGCAGCTTCCTGAAAATTCCTCGCCAGCGGGGCTAATTTGAGGATGTTGATTTTCTTTTTCATCGCCATTTTGATGTATTCGTCGCAACTGCAGGTAGCAGCGGCAACTAACAAACAATCAAACTGATTTTGCATTATGAGCTGACGATAATCATCGTAAGGAGCACATTTGTATTTATAAGCTGTTGATTCGGCGAGAATTGCATCTTTGTCGGCGACAGCCTGAATCTGGAAATAGTCGATTTTTGAAGCTGCGTCGAGCAGGAGCCGGCCCTTATCGTCTAATCCGAGCACTGCGGTTTTTAATTTGTTTTCGCTCATTATACATTGTTTATAAATTAACTACGATGAACACTGAGACAAAGTTCAATTGCTGGTATGATAGATGAAATTTGCCGATAGCTCAAAATGTTTTTTTGAAATGAGGGATTTTAGGATGAAAATGGAGATTAGTCGTTAGTCACTGGTCGTTGGCAAATAGACCCTGCCATAGTGATGGCGTTGACCAAAAACCCCACCATGGTGATGGTGGGGCTAACCTATAAGGAAACCGCAATAACCCCCGACAAAGACCTTTGCCTACGATTTGCAGGAGCAGGCTTGCAGGGGTAAATATTCCCCAGTTGTCACGTATTTACTTTTTTTAGCAATTCCGGTTGTTAGTAGCGGTCTCTGCCGCCGAAATTACGGTTTTCTCTTCTACCATAGCCGTCGCCACCGCCACGGTTGCCACCGCCACGGTTGCCACCGCCGCCGAAGCCACCTCGTCCACGGCCGCCTCCGCCGAAGCCACCTCTGCTGCCACGGTCGACCTTGGGCTTAGCCTCGTTGACAGTCATAGCGCGTCCTTTCATATCTTTGCCGTTCAGTCCTTCGATAGCTTTTAGTGCTTCCTCTTTAGAGGGCATTTCAACAAATCCGAAGCCCTTTGATTTGCCGCTGAACTTATCCATAATCAGACGGACTTCAGTGACTTGGCCGAACGGTTCAAAAAGCGCTTTTATTTCGTTTTCGGTGACGTCAAACAATAAATTTCCTACATAAAGGTTCATTCTGCCTGCTCCCTTTCTTTGGAGAAAACCAGAGCCGGAATTGCCGGCTTTCAATCAATATCCACCACGGTGCGGATATTTTTTAAATATCAATCTGCCTGAAGTATTTACTTCGGACTGTGATACTATCCGGTCTGCTCAAAATAAGCAAGTAATTAAAATGAGTCGGTCCATTATTTATTAAAAGATTGTTTGACAGGGCGCAATAATGTGGTAAAATGATAAAAATGCAAAAGATTAGAAACTCTTTAAGCTGCAGAGGGAGATAACTAACCTTTGCAGCTTTTTTTGTTTGGCGCCCTAATTTACAGGAGTAGCTATGAGAAAGAAACTAAAGACTTCGGCTAATGACAGGAAATGTACGTTTCCGGGCTGCACACAGACCTTGAGCATCTATAATCATGAGGTATACTGTCATGTACATCGTGACCAGATGTCTGAGAGGCAAATACTTAAGATTGCATATCATCATTTTGTACAAACCGAATAATATCGATACTATGCAGCACCTTTTCGCACCAAACCTGCCCCCTTGCGCAGGTAAAACAGCATAAGAAGAGCGAAAGGGCATATTTCCAGAATTAAACAGGGGATGCTTGATTTCTGCTTCACAGGGGTGTAATCTATTATGGAAACAATTTTTAGGTCTGCGACATGCTTGATTTAACAAAGAAAAGATACAGATTCAGAGTTGTAATTCCCGCTTACCCGGCGTTCAATATCTACTCTCATATTGCCAGGAAGACTACGGCCCTTGGGCCGGTGAGCGTGGCTACGGCCGTCAATAAGATGGAGAAATGGGACGTGGAGGTCATCGATGAAAATAACCTTCGCCGATTCGGCCCGAAGGGGAGTGCAGGCGGGGCAGACCACGAATTCCTACAGAGAAAAAGACCTGCTGACGTTGTCGGTTTTTACGGGGGGCTGACCAGCACCGTACCGAGGCTGTACCGGATAGCGCGTTTTTACAAGGGAATGGGCATCATAACGGTCGCCGGCGGCCAGCACTTTGTTGAAGAGAACATCGCTGAGGCATTGGCCAGCGGCATCGACTACGTCGTTATCGGCGAAGCGGAAGAGACAATCACAGAGCTTCTTGACGTGATAGAAGGGCAAAAAGAGCCGAGCGAGGTCAGGGGCATAGCATACCTGAAGGACGGCGAGGTCTTTGTTACGGAAAAAAGGGCGCCGACTACGGACTTTGACAAGCTGCCGCTGCCCGATTTTTCTCTGGTGCGCTATGCCAAAATCAAGATATATCCCGTGGAAAGGATTCGCGGGTGCGGGATGGATTGTGAATTCTGCACGGTCAAAGGCAAACCTCGACCAGCCAGCCCTGAACGACTGCTCGAACATATCAGCTCACTGGTCGAGAGCAGAAATGCGAAGCATTTCTTTATAGTGGATGACCTTTTCGGCCAGCAGCGAGATGAAACGATAAGGTTCTGCAATATACTCAGCGACTACGAAAAGAGCATCAAGAGAAATTTGAGCATTACCGCTCAGATAAGATTAGACAAGGCCAAAGATTCCGAGCTGCTTTCCGCGATGCAGCGAGCCGGCGTTCAGACGGTTGCTATCGGCTTTGAATCACCCATCGAGGAAGAGCTGGTCGCGATGAACAAGCACGTGCGGTGCGAGGAGATGGTGTCGCTGGCGAGAACCTTTCACGAGTTTGGATTTCTTGTTCACGGGATGTTCATCTTCGGGTATCCGCTAAAGGCGGGTCAGAGCTTTGAGATGTCCGCCGGCGAGCGTGCGAAGCGCTACAGACATTTTATCCGCAAGGCCAAAATCGATACGGTCCAGGTACTGC
>JBAPXT010000059.1:0-9191 GCA_049284355.1 Sedimentisphaerales bacterium | reverse complement strand
TAATACCTCCCCCTTGTTATTGATTATTGATAAATGATTATTTATTATTGGTAATTCCTCTAAAGAGTTTCCGTTTCGAGAACAGACTATCGTTCTCTCATAATTGGACGAACCTGCGCGTTTGATGCGAAAAAGGTGCTTTATTTTCGATTCCCGATTCTCGTAACTCTAAGGAAGAAAAGGAGTAAAAATTTTTTTAGAAATCTTACAAAATGACAGAAGGTACCAACACTTTTGATTGGAAAATTTCTGTAAGCCACGGATGAACACAGATTTAAACAGATTTTTAGCCACAGAGAGCGCAGAGAAAAATGCGGAAAAGCGGTGAAAATATAGTGAAATATGAGCAAAAGTATATCAAAACGGGTACAAGTTGTATACAAACTGATTGAAATTTTGACATGTTTTCGAGGAAAAACATCGGATAAGGTTTGGGGTTTAGGGGACAGAAAACGAATCAAAACTATTAGAAATTTTTTTCAAAAAAAACTTGACATCCAGACGGGGGGGTAGAGTTAGTTGCTATCTGTATAAGTAGTAGGTTTGTTGTATAGACCTGCAAGCGAAGAGGAGTGGTGAGAGAGCTTTTTTTGTTTCCTGCTAGGCTTTCCCCCACTAAAACCAGGAAGAGTTTAATTATTGGAGGTGTGGAAAGATGGAAAAGAAAATCCTTTGTTTGGTTGTATGTAGTTTAATTCTTTGCTTTTCTATCACTGTGATGGCATCTTCTGTCGTAGGCGAATGGCACTTTGATGATGGAACAGGTACACAAGTAACTGACAGTTCTGTTTATGGGAATCATGGTCTGCTTTCAAATTCATCACAGTGGTCGACTCCCGGTTATAATGGCTCTGGCAGTTGTCTTTACTTTGGAGGATATGACGCTTCAGATTATGTTGAGATTGCTCATAGCCCTTCACTTGCTCTTGTTGATAACCTATATATATCAGCATGGGTTAGACCTGAAGAAACAGGGAACAGTTTAACACCCGTTTTAATAAAAGGAATGACAAGTGGTTCTTATTACGTTGGCATAAGGGATTCTTCAATATTTTTTGGTCTGAACTATCAGAATGGAGGTGATCCTATCGTTGTTGACGGAGACCTAAATGTGCCTTATGATGCTTGGTCACAAATTGCCGTACGGTATGATGGTTCTCAAATCACTTTGTATGTTAATGGAATGCTAGATAAGTCGGTACAATTTTCCTCCCCGATTATTGATAATGGCGAATCTTTATATATCGGCGTCGATTATCCGGGCTTCTGCGAGAAGTATAAAGGATTGATTGATGAAGTGGTTATAGCTGTCCCCGAACCGGCGACGATTTTGTTATTTGGCATCGGGGGATTAACTTTACTGCGAAAACGCGGAAAGTAAAATTCCTGTTTACTAAACCAGCGGGCTGTTGGCATATTGCTGACAGCCCGTTTTGTTTTTGGATTGATTTATAATTCCCCCTCCAAAAAAGATAAGTATTATTTCGCAGCGGAGGAGTCGGCGGTCGAGCTATTTTTCGAGCTTTACCAGATATCGTTTTAAGAATTTTTCAACGGCCTTGACGGTTTCGTCTTTTACGGTCGGGGGGCTCTGAGCGACCCATACGGTGAAGTTGTAAAGCTCCTGGGTATCGACTTCGAGCCATTTTTCGTTCCTGTATAGAAAAACGAACAAGGTGGTCATTGCGATGCGCTTATTGCCGTTTTGGAACGGATGGTTTTTAATCAGGAGATAAAAAAGAATCGCTGCTTTGGATATAAGGGTCGGGTAGAGAGACTTTCGCACAAAGGTCTGAAAGGGCGTAGCGAGGCAGCTTTCCAAGAGATTGGGGAAACGACTTGAGAAATCCGGAATCGGCTCGTCGAAGGACAGCTTTTCTCTGGCAAGCTTAAAGGCGAGGTATTCCACTTCCTGTATGGTGATGGTCTTCATTATTATTCGCTGCCCAGGAGTTTCAGCACTTTGCCATACTGTTTAACTGTTTTATCTACAGCATCGTCAATTTCTTTTTTGTCCTCTTTGCGCAAGGTTTTTCCCAAGATGGTCATCAATTGTTTTTGAGGAATAGCAAAGGTCCTTCCAATTTTTACAGCTTTTATCCGGCCGTTTTTTACTTTCTTGTAAACAGCAATCCTGCTTATGCCCAGAATCTTAGCCAACTGGGGGATGGTGATATATTCGGTTTTCTTCATATAAATCGCCCGATAGTATTTGTTGTAACTTCCTTTTCAATATAGAGTTATTGCTTGCCTTGCTCTTGTTAACCACAACGGTTATAGTTAACTTGTGTTAACCATCGCAGATAAGTTTAACATAAAAACACGAAAAAGCCATAATTAATATTCTAAAATTTGCAAGCGGCGGATGAGCCGGCGAGTGCGCCGGTTGACCAGCACAACTGGAGGCTGTAGCCGCCGCAGGGGCCATCGGCATCGATAACTTCGCCTGCGAAAAATAAGCCGGGACAAATCTTAGATTCCATAGTCTTCGGTTCTATCTCAGCAATACTTACGCCGCCTCGTGTTACCGTTGCCTCGGCAATCGGGCGGGTATTTATGATAGAAAGAGGCAGGGCCTTTAGGTTGCTGATTAATTTTTTTCGCATATCTTTTTTGAGCTGGTTGGCCTCAATCTCACCATCGCAGCCCGCCAGTTTACACAAAACCTCCGCAAGCCGCTTAGGCACAAATCCCGCCAGAATATTGACAATTTTCTTTTTCGGATTTTCAGCTATAAGAGCAGTAATCTGCGTTTCAAGTTCTGTTTCTGCAAACTGCGGCACCAGGTCCAGTGCGATACCAATGGGTTTTCCAACAGCGGGTAAATGGTCGGTGAGGTGGCGGCTGATATCCCAGGCCGCGAGGCCGCCTATGCCGTCATCGGTAAAGACAAGAGCGCCGGCGGCGGTGATTTTTTTGTTATCGATGCGTGCGGATATTTTGACATTTTCGACGGCAGTCCCTGCAAGCTCACCCGCCCATCGCTCGCCTGTTATCAGCGGCACAAGTGACGCTTTGGTTTCGACGATTGTGTGTCCCAGCTCCTGCGCAAATCTGTAACCATCGCCAGTTGAGCCGGTCTGCGGGTAAGACAAGCCGCCGGTTGCGATAATTACTTTTTTGGCAGAGAGAATTTCGCCGGCTGAGTGAATTGCAAAAGAGTTTCCTTCCCGCATTATACTTTTGACGGATTTATCGAAAAAGAAACGGACGCCGAGATTTTTGGCGTGCTTTATTAAACAATCCCGGACATCGGAGGTATGGTCGGTGGCAGGGAAGACACAGCCATTAGGTTCAACTATGCTTTCCAATCCTAATTCGCGGAAGAACCGGCAGACCTGCTCCGGCGTGAACTTATGCAAACAGTAGCTTAGGAACCTGCCCTTTGGGCCGAAGGAGCGGACAATTTCATCGGGGGAGGCCAGATGGGTAAGATTGCACCTGCCGCCGCCGGTAAGAAGAAGCTTTCTACCCGCTGTGGTATTGCTTTCGAACATGACGGTTTCGGTATTTGCAGCGGCGCAGTGGATAGAAGCCATCAGGCCTGCAGGCCCTGCTCCAATTATGCAAACCTTTGTTTGTTCCAATCTGAATCTCCTTGAGCCATCGCCGTTCGCCTTCGCCAAGGCTTCGTCGAGACAAGTTGCCAGCAACGGCTAAACATAGACAAGGGCGAATTTTACATATATAATAGCCACGATTAGATTTTTTGGAGAGCAAAATATGGCTAAAATTACCAAGCTCGATGACATTGTGTCGCTGTGCAAACGGCGGGGCTTTATATTTCAGTCCAGCGAAATCTACGGCGGGCTTGCAAGCTGCTACGACTACGGGCCGTTGGGCGTTGAGCTGAAAAATAATGTCAAAAAGGCATGGTGGAAGGCAGTCGTTCAGATGCGAGACGACGTGGTAGGGCTGGACTGCAGTATCCTGATGCACCCATTGGTGTGGAAGGCATCCGGCCATGCCGACAAATTCGCCGACCTGATAGCGGAATGCAAAAAGTGCAATGTCAGAACCCGTGTCGACCACCTTAAAGACAAGGTTGCAGGGCAAGCCGAGGAGCATACAGAACATATCGCAATTGATGCGGCTATAGCGGGAGCCGGCAATTTAAGCAACAAGGTATGCCCGGCCTGCGGGGTGGTCGGACAATTCACCGAGCCGATGCCGTTTAAGCTGATGTTCGAGACGCAAATGGGAGCCAACGTTGACGACTCGATGACGATGCAGCTTCGTCCGGAAACGGCGCAGGGAATCTTTGTCAATTTCAGGAACGTCCTCGATACTACGAGGGTCAAGATTCCTTTCGGAATAGCTCAAATCGGCAAAAGCTTCCGCAACGAAGTAACGACCAAGGCGTTTATATTTCGCACGCGTGAATTCGAGCAGGCAGAACTTGAGTTTTTCTGCGAGCCCGGCACCGACGAGAAATGGTACGAACACTGGAGGCAGGCACGGTTCAACTGGTACATAAATTTAGGAATAAAGAAAGAGAACCTGCGATTCCGCGAGCACGAAGCCAACGAGCTTGCGCATTACGCAAAGGGGTGTGTTGATGTCGAATATAAGTTTCCGTTCGGCAGCGGCGACTGGCAGGAATTAGAGGGTATCGCAAACCGCACGGATTATGACCTGCGGCAGCATCAGCGTGGGATGAGGACGCTCAATAAGTGGTTCGAAAACAACAGGGAACTAACAAATATCGGATTGGCGGACGAAGCGGAGGATTACCAGTCGGGGCCGCTTTCGTATTTCGATGAAGAAAAAAAGCGTCGCTACATTCCTTATGTGATTGAGCCGAGCGCAGGCATTGACAGAAGCATGCTGGCTTTTTTGGTTGATGCATACGATGAAGAGGAAGTCCGCGGGGAACAGAGGAATCTTTTGAGGTTTCATCCGGCGATTGCGCCGATTAAGGCGGCGATATTCCCGCTGGTCAAGAAGGACGGGATGCCGGAGATTGCGCGGAAAATCTATGATGATTTGAAAAGGTATTTCAACTGCTTTTACGATGAGAAGGGTGCGGTCGGCAGACGCTACCGCAGACAAGATGAGGCGGGGACGCCATTCTGCATAACCGTCGATGGCCAGACTACCCAGGACAATACAGTGACCGTCCGCGAACGCGATTCAATGGAGCAGATAAGAGTCTCAACCGACCAATTACTTAACCACCTGCGGGAAAAGTTAGAGACGTAAAAAGTGATTGTCGATAAAATAGAAAACGCATATCTGTATGCCAGCCTTTCTGCAAAGATAGAAAAGGGACTTGAAGTCTTAAAAGATAAGAAGCTATCCACAAAGAAAGATGGATGTTACGACATTGAGGGCGACAATCTTTACTACATTATCCAGCGATACACAACCAAGCCCATCAGGGAAGGCAGACTGGAAGCCCACAAAAAGTATATCGATATTCAATTTGCAGCAAGCGGCGAAGAGGTGATAGGGCATTCTTTAATTGGACAACTCAATATCGAGGAGCCCTATGATGAAGCCAAAGATGTAGTTTTCTATAAGGTGCCGGAGAAAATCAATACCATAAAATTGAGCAAGGGAATGTTCTGTATTCTGTTTCCGCAGGACGGTCATATGCCCGGCTGCCAACTGGCCGGCCCATCCAACGTTGTTAAAGTGGTAGTAAAAATAAAAGCAGATACAGATTAACACAAATACTTATGCGGCATTGTCCTCCGGAGTATGGACGAACTCCGTGTGATTTGCGACTGCCTCACTTATCTTTGACACAGGCCCGAACGGCGCCTGGATAACCCGGTGCGACGCTCATCAACTCCATCGGATTCGAGCAGTTCAGCCTTCTCACCGCTCGGAATGTAACTGCCGCGTTGCGGAGCCGCTCGCCGAAAGGCTCGCCGAAATACTGGAAGTCGATTTCGACTTCACCTTTTTGCCGCAGCAAAGCCATCTGCTCGCAGGTTTTGTGTGTGGCTTCGACCTCCCAGCGGAAGTGGGCCACAGCCACGAGGGCAGCATTAACCAACAGGATTGCGGCCAGGACCCAAACGGCCCAGTGGGCTGCTCGCCAGTTTGGGACGGCGAGTCCGGCGATTACGGCGACTATCGGCAGCCACCAGAGATGCGGTCCATACCGTGCCCACCAGGTGTGTGTACTCACCAGTAGTGACAGAACGATTGCTCCGGAGAGCAAGACCACAATGCCGCGTGGTATGCCCGGCCGGACCATCGCTACTCCAAGCAGGATAAGGCCGATGAGGAACGCGCCACTGAAAAGTGGGCCGAAGCCGGAGATGCGCACCTCATGGAAATAGAAGATATTGAAGTCTTTCCAACGGACGTCAAAGGGCCACATAAGACGGGCATTGTTTCCCTCGAAAAACGGCTGCGAACCGGGACGGCCGAAGATGGCGTACGCGAACCGGACGAAGCGGTTCCGCCCAATCATATTCTTAGGCGTCTCCACGAACTCTATCTGGTCCTGCCCTCTCTGGCTGAGGCTGGGGTAGGCGGCGGTGCCCAGCAGCGGGTAAAACGGATGGCCTCGATGCAGGTAATTGGTCACGTAGGGATTGAACCCGAAGAACACGGCGCCCAGCAGGATGGAAACAATCTGAATAGTCACATATCGCAGCAGCAGGTCGCGTCGCCTGATGAGGGCATAAAGCCCTCCGGCAGCGGAGAAGAAGCAGAGATAGACGAGTCCTGTGAGTTTGGTATTGATGCAGAGAATCGCCGATGCTATTGTGACCACAAGAACCAGCGGGCTCGGCCGCTGGAAGTAGCGGAAGAGGGCGACGACAAAACAGGCCAGAAACGAGACCATAAGACCGTCGACGAGGAACGAAACCAATTGGCACGTGACGACGGGGTTGAGAGACACGAGTGCAGCGATGACGGTCGCTGTGCGTCTGCGTATCCCGAAGTCGATAGAGGCCGCGAACACGGCAAAGAACATAGCGGCCAGCGCCGGCAATGGTGCGGCTTTGGCCCATTCGATATTGTGGGTCGTCTCAAACAGAGCCAGAGCCACGTACCAGGGTCCTTTGGCGTAGAAGCGCAGCCAGTCCTGGAGATGAGGAATGAAGTTGTGCAGCGGGTCACGGAGCGGATTCCAGCCATGCGACATCTGATACACGGCGGTCTGGTGGTACCAAAGGCCATCCCAGGACATATCAAAGAAAGCTGCTGCCAGAAACAAAGCGAGGGTCAGCACGGCCAGCGTGGTTGCGGGCGGGATGATTCGCAGCAGGCCGCGCAGACCCTCACGTCGAGCGAGCCAGTCACCGATGACCAGCGAAAGGAACATCGCAGCAGGCGCCACGAAGGGTGAAACGCTTGAGCCGACACTGAAACAGAGCAGAACGCCGAGGTGCGTGAGACAGAAGAAGGACAATAATATCGCTGCGGCAGACCAGGAAAGCGTTGACAGGTTACGGTTCGAGATAGTTGTCGTCCGAGCGTCGAGGTCAGCGGCAAACAAACTTGCTGACGGAAGCGAACCGGCGTCCGCACGACCCAGCGGCGGCTTTATCGCTAATTTGTTTCTCATGCTTATTTTCGATTCTGCTGCCGTCAATCTTTGACTATTAATGATACTTTTGCCGAGCTGTTCCAGTCAACTGAATTCCCGGGTTTTCAATGTTTGTAAATAAAGAGGTGTCCTGCGGAAAAAAGGGACAGAAAAACCGGGAATGCAGTTATCTTTGTGTGACCTCCAAATGCTAAATCTTAAAGTTGCACTTTCCAAGAATCGCCATAATGTGTATAGTCTATGACCGAACGAAACCGGACGATGTCCTGATGTGGCCATCAAGGCATTATGGGTGTAAATAGAGAAGTGGCGATGGGAAATAACAGAACTTTTATAGCGGAACTGAAAGGCAGGGCAGGAGGTCCTTCCGGCCGGCCCATGCGAAGTTCTAAAAGTCGTTGTGAAGGTAAAGATTGATGACTGAACAAGAACAGCAAAACAGTCAGTCTGAGATTAAGAAGAGGCCTCATCTTGCCAGTCGTATCGTAAGGTGGATGTGGATTGGGCTTTTGTCATTATTGCTGGCGGCGGGTCTTTTTTTCCAGGCACCATGGAAGGTAACAACGCTCATACTTATTTTCCTGCTTGCCGGCACTATTTTGCCGCGTGCGTATAGAAAATGGTTCTGGGCAGGGGTCGGCGGTGTGGTTGTCGCAATTGTCATCTGGGTCTTTTTGCCGGAGGAAACCGAAGGCTGGCGGCCATACACATTTTATAAAGAGTTGACTGCCCTCAAAGCAAAATACGCAGTGCCAGATGAGGAGAACGCTGCAGTAATCTATAACCAGTTATTAGAAGATTATAATAAAGCTGCATTTGAGCCCAATTTTGTCGACCCTAATCTTGAAGATTTAATCAGAAGGGAACCCTGGTCAAGCAAAGACCATCCTGAAGCAGCCAGATGGCTTGGGCAGCATAAAGATACAATCGCAAAACTAATCAAAGCATCCAGAATAGAACAGTGTCGATTTCCAATTAATGCCGGCGCTGAGGGTATTAGTGATACGCTGGATCGGTTTGGGCCGATGAGAAGATGGGTACACTTACTTGTTTCAGCGACAAATAATGATATGGCTGAGGGACGAACTGAAGAGGGGCTTGAAAAATACATCGCTGTACTTCAAATGGGAAAACATCTGTGTCAACAACCAGCGCTAATTGACATGCTGGTTGGAAGTGCTATTGAATATATTCCTCTTTGGGAAATGAACAGGTTTATTGTAGTAGAAGATAATGCAACAGAGGAACATCTAAGCATTATTGAAAAAGCTATAGCTGAAATTAAACACGACTGGAGTTATGATTTTCCCAAGTTTCTTGAATATGAAAAGCTAATGCACAAGAATTTGTGGGGAGTGTTTTACGGGGTAAGTCCAGAGGGGAAGATAAGATTAAATCCCAGTGTAGCAAGTAGGGCAATGATGGCACAACTGCCGGAAGAGATGAAAGACAAATTTGTTATGACCTATTGGCGCAAAAGGCTTGTGAAAGCATCGACCATATGGGCTTGGTTCTATATGCCCTCTACGCCACAGAAGATTGGAGAGATTATTGATACAGAATATGAAAAATTTTATGCGATGGCCGACCCCAATTTCGACTGGCGAAAAAAAGTGGAGAGACCCACTAAAATGCTTAGGCTCAACTACCGGTATTTGGTCGAGAGTATGGCTGGAAT
>JBAPXT010000058.1:0-6632 GCA_049284355.1 Sedimentisphaerales bacterium | reverse complement strand
AATGTCTGGCACCATGTGGCTGGAACTTATGATGGAAACGAGGTTAAGTTGTATATTGACGGCGTATTGAAAGCCACCACAGCTCATAGTGGGACTATAGGCACCAATACATACAACGTCAATATAGGAACAAACAGTCAGTACCCTGAACGCCTCTACAACGGCCTAATAGACGATGTTCGCATATACGACAAGGCATTGTCGCAGGCCGAGATTGCGAGCATTATGGCTGGCGGCTTGGGCTCAGTAAGCAATTATCACCCGCTGATGTCACCAGCTGATTTGTACAGAGTCGGGCCGATAGTTATCAACTTCACGGATTTTGCCGTTTTTGCGGATAATTGGCTTAAAGAGAAACTATGGCCGTAATCAGCGGTGATACGAGGCTAAGTTAAATATGGCCAATTGAGTTTGCATCAATTCGGGGCCTATGCTGAGTAATCAGTATAGGCCCCGGCTGTTTTTGTATGGCGGACAGCAGAGAGCGAAAAACACAAAGACGCGGCGTAAGATTCAAAGAAAGGCCGATTTGGGACTATTTTACTGTGAACTGAATGACTTCATAGAAAGGGCGGGCGGGCTTTAATTCGGGACGCTTTTTTACGTATGGTAATCAGCGTTAATTGTTACATAGTCTTTGCTCAGGTCGCAGCCATAGCAAAAATCACTGTATTTGCCGACGCCGAGGTCAACCGTTATCGTATGGCTGGTTTGAGAGACGATTTTGCTCGCCTTGCGGCGGTCGAACTTCGTCGGCGAGCCGTTTTTGAATACCACCAACTCGTCGAGTTTACAGGACATCTTCCGTGCGTTGAGCCGCACGCCAGAGGAGCCGACCGCACAGATGATTCTTCCCCAGTTCGGGTCGCCGCCGTGGATTGCGCACTTTACAAGGTCGTAATTTGCTATTGCCTGTGCTGCCTTTGCAGCATCGGCTCTTTTAGCAGCACCTTTAACAACGACCTTAAACATCCGCGTTGCGCCTTCTGCATCGAGCGCCATCTGTCGGGCAAGGTCCTGGCACAAGTCAACAAGGGCCTCAGAGAATTTTTTGTAGGAAGAGTTCTGACGCACTATCGGCAGATTGCCTGCAAGACCCGATGCGAGAATTATCGCCGTATCATTAGTGCTTTGATGTCCGTCAATCGTCAGCTTGTTCAGCGAATTGTCGGCGGCAATTTTCAATGCCTTAGTGAGCAGCGGTTTGGTTATCGCCGCATCGGTAGTAATAAAGCAAAGTGTTGTTGCCATATTCGGAGCAATCATACCGGCCCCTTTAGTGGTCCCTGCGATGGTGACCTGTTTGCCGGACATCTTAACTCGCCGACAGGCCATCTTGGTTTTGGTGTCGGTGGTCATAATTGCCTTTGTGAAATCCAGTCCCGCGACAGCAGAATCTCTAAGCTGCCCTATCGCATCTGCTATGCCGGCGGAGACGGCCTTCATCGGCAGTTGCTCACCAATGATACCAGTGGAGGCAACAAGAACCTCGTGCGGGTCAACCACAATATAGCCGGCAGTTTCGCTGCACATCTTGATGGCGTTTCTAATCCCGAGTTGGCCGGTACAGGCGTTTGCATTGCCGGAATTGACAACCACAGCATAGATGCAGGGGCTTTTTATGTGCGTTTTGCTCACCTGTACCGCTGCCGATGTAATTTTGTTGGTCGTAAAAACCGCTGCGGCCTTGGCACCGGCCGGACAGACGAGCAGCGCTAAATCGGCTTTGCCTGATTTCTTAATTCCGCAGCGTACTCCCGCCGCCAAAAACCCCTTTGGTGAGGTTATAGTCTTATTTGCCATAGTATCTATTCCAACGAATGAATGTTCTTATCTTACCAATTACCCGGTTGTTACTCAATCGATAAAGCCCTGTACAAGTCTTTCACCTGCTTTTTGAGCATTTTATGCCGTCCGGATGAAAGTATATCTGCGGTTGGGGATATTATTTCCCCCAGCATTTCAAAAAATGCGTAACCTGTCGTAAAGGGTGCTTTCTCTAATAGTGCAAAGTATTTTTCATCGCCCTGGTGTTTTCTGGGAAAGCACGCAATACCTTCCGGAGCGATACAAAAATGATAAGCGATATTCTCTTTGTATTTGTGATAACGCCTGTTCATTTCTGCGATAAAACTTTTCAAGCCCTTTACCCCATCCGATTTAGATATCCATCTCGCCCCGGGAAAATGACAATGGAGAAGGCCGGAGGAACCATCGTGATTTCTGATGAAATGCTCGATGGGAGGTTCCCAGTCATCTGTAAGAAAAAAGCCCTGCAGGTGAAAATGGTTCACAGAAGCGTGTGCACCGTTCGAATTATAACATAACCTGATTCCCTCTCCCAGCCCATCTTCCGCCACAAAGCGCCAGGCAGCTTCTATGATGGCAGCATCTTTCACCGGACTAAGATACTGATTATGTCGCCCTGTTTTCCTGTTGGGTATCCACAGGAAATGGTATGGCGCAAACGGATATCTGTTAAATAGAAAATCGACAAGAAGGTTACGGCCGTACTTTCTTGAGGCAAACTTCTCAGGGTCGCACTCTTTCCGCGCATAATTGAAGTCCTTAGGATTGAATGCCTTATCTAAAGGGATGTTCACCTTTCTTGCTCCTCTTTTGGGCCGATATCCCCTTACAAAATTGTATTGCAGGACAAAATCTCCAATGTTGACCCTTGTTGTCCTGTCTATTTTGACTTTGCCATCACTAATTCTTTTGAGCGCTTCCCCTAACACAATGGGGTCGTCCGGGGTTTCAAAACCCAGACTGTAATCAAGCCTGTTGAAAACATCTGCGGGCATATCCTGGCCGTGAAAGTTCAGATTTGTCATTATTGCTATTGCCATTCCCGGAGGCAGTCCTTTAGTCTTTACTAACCGGCGAAGTTTGCTCTGAAATGAGTCTATCAGCCTGTGCGATTCCGCCGTAATACCTCTTACTTTTAACCAGTGGCTTGCTTTTGCGGACACTTCGGTTCCTCCATAAATTCTTTATTTAAGACCAAGGGTCTCTTCGAGGCCGAAGATGATGTTCATATTCTGGATTGCCTGGCCGGAGGCGCCTTTCACCAAATTGTCAATAGCCGAAAAAGCTACGATTTTGTTCTTCACACAGGTTACAAAAATATGGCAATAGTTTGTACCAGCGACATTCTTAACAGCAGGAGCATCGCTGCATATCTGCACAAAAGGCTCGCCGGTATAGAAATCGTTATAAAGCTGCAATAATTGCTCGCCACTGGCTTTTTGTTTTGGCTGACAATAGACTGTCGAGAGAATTCCCCTGTCAAAAGGTCCTGCGTGCGGCTGAAATAGTATCTGGACATCGCAACCGGCGATTTGGCCGGCAATTTGCTCCATTTCCGGCATATGCCGATGTGAGCCGATACCGTAGGCGAAAATGTTCTCATTCATATTGGGGAAATGGAATTTACTTGAGGGATTTCGGCCTGCTCCGGATATGCCGGTTACGGCATTTACAATAATCGAGTCTGTCTCTACAAGGTCTTCCTTTAGCAGAGGCGTTATAGCCAGCAGGGCACCGGTGGGGAAACAGCCGGGATTGGCAATCAAATCGGCGTCTTTTATCTGCTTGCGGAACAATTCCGGCAGACCGTAAACTGCCCGCTTGAGATTGGCTGTGTCGGTATGTTTTACCTGGTAAAACTTTTCGTAAACCTCCGTACTTTTAATGCGGTAGTCCGCACTGAAATCAACGACCTTTAGTCCAGCCCCCAGAAGTTTGGGCACAAATCCCATCGATACTTTATGCGGCAGACAGCATAGCGCAACATCAGCTAAGCCGGAGAGCTTGTCAATGTCCAAAGGCTCGATTTGCAGACTGCATCGGCCCTTAAATTGCGGAAAGACCTCAGCCACAGCTCCGCATTCCTGCGGCAGCGCACTCAGATAGATGAGCTTTGCTTTACTATGGCGCAGAATTATCTCTATTGATTCGGCGCCGGTATAACCACTGGCCCCTATGATTGCAACGCGTATCATGCTTTCTCCTTCTCAAAAAAACAGCCGCTAAGATTGTCTCTCAGCGGCTATTGTAATAATTTGAAAGTTAATTTGTAAACTAACGCTTCGAGAACTGGTATCTTTTCCTTGCACCTGACTGGCCCGGCTTTTTTCTCTCGACCATCCTGCCGTCACGGGTAAGATAACCGCCGTTGCGCAACGGCAGAATATAATTCTCGTCATAGTTCTTCAGCGCCCGAGCGATTCCCAAACGTATAGCACCAGACTGGCCCGTAGTTCCGCCACCACGGACATTAGCAAAAATATCGAATGCTTTTTCGCCCTCAACCGCCTTCAAAGGCGCCAAGACCGCTTCTCTATCCTGCTCTCTGGTGAAGAAATTATTAAGCTCTCTTTTGTTAATAAGCAGTTTACCATCGCCGCGTTTGATTCGCACACGGGCGACGGAACTTTTCCTTCTGCCTGTGCCCCAGTAGTATCCGCCTTTATCAGGCTCATTTGCGGCTTTACGCTCCGACTTCGGCGCTGCAACTGCAGCATCAACCTTCGGACTATCAACGGGATTATTCACTTGGGCTTCTGCCATAATTTTCTATTCCCTCTTGAACAGCTCTATTTTTTCTGGTTTTTGGGCATGATGGTCGTGCTCCGGACCGCGGTAAACCTTTAGTTTCCTCAGCATTACTCTGCCTAACGCGTTCTTCGGCAGCATTCTCCTTACCGCCAACTCAATCACCTTTTCCGGCTTCTTCGTCATCATATTAGCAAAACTGACGTATTTATGGCCGCCGGGATAGAGCGTGTAATAATCATATTCTTTCATCTGGGCTTTTCTGCCGGTAACCTTTACTTTTGCGGCATTTACCACAATTACATAATCGCCTGTATCCACATTCGGCGTATATGTGGGCTTGGTTTTACCCATAAGTATTGGTGCGATTTTCGCAGCCATTCGGCCCAGAATAAGCCCATCGGCATCAATAAGCAGCCATTTCTGTTCAACTTGCCCTTTATTAGCTAAAAAGCTTTTCATAAAAATTCCCATAACAAATCAATAAGGAAACCAACATTTTAGCGAATCAGGCCGATATGTCAAATGCCGAACCGGCAAAATCTTAAGAATTTTCAGCGGATTGCCTCCTTGCATAGAGTGCTCGTTTTAAATAGGTTCGACCCTTCGGCCTCGCTCAGGGCGGGCAGGCTCACTATAAATTGGCTTCGTTTGGGTTCGTTTTTCCAGCGTCGATGAAGGCGGTTTTCTTTCATAATCATTTGTAACATAATGGGTTAAGTTCATTTTTGGCATTTCGAAAATTGGGTTCGTTTCGCATAATTTTATTCATTTTGATTGATTTTTCCGCTATAGACATACAATCTCCACTTCCGTATTCAACAAGGAAAATTTAGCCACTGATTACACGGATGACACGGAATTAATTAACCACCAAAAGGTACAAAAAACTTTAAAATCTTATGGAGGCATTTGAAGTTTTCTATTAACAATTTAATAGTTAATGATTATTTGACTTGGACCTGCCCGCCATCATAAAGATGTCGCGGTAAACTGGACCTGAAACCTTGCCCTACCCGTCATCGTAAAGATGCCGCGGTAAACTGGGTGATATGCGTTTACCTGCTGGTAAACTGGCGGGAATTATACCAAATTTCAGGCAAAAGTCAAGAAATTTATACCAATGATAAATGATAATTGATAAGTGATAATTGAAAGCTTGAAGGCGGACAAAGTACTGATACTGCCGATAGGCCTTAAGTGCTGTTGTTTCCGGAAGCCGTCATGAGGAGCGTTAGTATTACGCAGGAGCGAAGCGACGAAGTAAAATTAAGAACAAGGGCCGAACCACGCCTGAGGCGGATAAACTGGAGGACGCAACAGCAACGAAATTTTCCCCGCCAATTCTTATTCCATAGGCCGCATTTTTATTGTCCCTAGTTTCTACGCAGCACTTATAGCGGGTGCCGTTGCGAACCTGAGTGGACAGTGGAATTCAGTTTTTGAATCAATTTCCGGCCCTTCTTCTTATCAAGGCCAGTTGCCCACGTGATTCTTCCCCGTACCGAACGATATTCCTTTTCAAAACTCACATTTGTGGAGCAGGTCTGCAACGAACGTATCTGTTCATGTATCTGATACAGCTTATACTGTGGCACCCCAATTCTCTTGTTGACCCTTACCCCATTCACAACCTGCTCATCCCAATAGTACCGCGTTTTTCGCTTATGTGGCTTGGGGCTTGCTTGAAAACCCTCTTGCCGAATTATCTTTTCTATGAGGCTGCGCAGATTTTCCAAATACAGTGGGCCGGACAACGTACCATCGTCAACAAATTGCCCGTAGTCAGAATTGTGCTTTGAAGAGAGAATCTTTAAGCGCCTGCACAACGGCAGTATGACAAGATTAGCAACAACGGTACTCGTCGGGGCACCTTGAGGTAGTTGGCCCTTAAAAGTAACGAGTTTCGTTAGCCAATGCGCCACATCCGCAGGAAACCGAAGGTGTTTATAAAACATTTTATATACATATCTTGGCTTCACACTCGGGAAAAACTGTTTGACGTCGAAATTAAGAACGGCCGCTTTACCAACGTGTAAACGAGCATTTGTTACCGGCGAGCGTCCTTTCACTCC
>JBAPXT010000057.1:0-7059 GCA_049284355.1 Sedimentisphaerales bacterium | reverse complement strand
GGATTGAGCCACTCTTCTGGGTCTGCTAACGGTGCCTTTTTCAACACCTTGCCGGTAAAGGGCTTATCGGGAAAAGCCGAAATAGTTATCCTGGCCTGCTGACCCGGCTGCACCTTATCGACCCACGTTTCGTGAATCTTGATTACCACCTTCATCTCCGAGGCATCAGGTATGGATATAATCTTTTGACGTTCGCGGATTTCTGCTCCTATTTCAATCGGGTTGTTTTCTCTCTCCCAGCGGTTCATAATACTTGATGAGTATACCACCTGTCCAGCCACAGGCGCTTTTATCGTACAAGCCGCAAGCTGCCTGCGGCACTTTTCCAAACGTTCTTTCTCCAATGAATAGGTTGCTTTCTTGCTGTCAAGTTTTGCCTGTGCCTGGGCTAACCTCGACCTTGCCCCGGCCTTAATACGCTCCAATTCGCGCTGCGCCTCATTATAATCGCTCAAGAGTTTCTCAGCTTCTTTTGGAAATTCGTAAAGCCTGAACAACTCTAAAGCTGTTCTGGTCCTCTCCATCTGAATTTTACTACTTTGCATCGACAGTTGGTCTCCCTTCAACTCAGTTTCGGCGGCATAGTCTTTCTCATAGAGTTTTTGGGTCCACATCAACCTGTCAGATGCTTGTTCGAACCTGCTTTCGGCCAAAGTGATATCGTCCTTTAGCTCTCGAAGTTTCTGCACGGCCCCGCCGCCAAGATTGTAGTCGTCAATCAGCGATGCAATTTTATTATCTTCGTTCCCAAGATTTGTCGAACTTGAGCTAATAAGTTTTTCAGCGACAGCTTCACCGAGGTATTTCTGCAGGTCCATCAAGGCGAACCTGATTTTTATTTCACCGCCTGTGATGTCACTGTCATTTTGTTTTATCTGGATATCGAGCGCTTCTTTTGCCTCGGTGTAGCTTGCCTCTTCAGTTGAAAACGTAATTTCCTGCTGTGTCAATCTATCCTTTATGCTTGAAGAATCCAGCTCAACGAGCACTTTTCCGTTATTGACGTCCTCCGGCGTGATGGTTGTTCCCTCATCAACAATGCTGATTATTTTTGTTTGTCCTTCAACCTCAGACTTAATGTCCGTCGAATTGATCGCCTTGATGTCGCCGCCTTCAGTCACGGTAACAGGCAAATCGCCGCGACGCACCGTAAAAGTTCCTAATTCCTTTATAGAGCCGTCGGTTCCTTTGGATATCCACCACAAAAGTACGAGCACACCTGTAGCTGCAACCACAGCTGCGAAAATCAAAACCAGGCGAAGCCGTTTTGTAAGCGTTGATTTACCCGTTGTCCTGCTATTCTGTTTTTCTGTGCCGTCCGCTTTCATTAACTATTCCAATTAGGCACTTTATTGTTGCACCCACATTCCGTCCGGCCTGACCTGCAGGATACCAATATCCCGGAAAAAGCTTAATTTCGCAATCGCGTGGCTCACCAGAGCGGCGGTAAGATTGTTTTGAGCCAGTAACAGAGCGTCCTGAGCATCCAGCAAATCACGAGTTGTCAGTCGTCCAGCTTCGAGTAACAATGAGGTGCTCTCAACCCGCTTTTGGGCCAAGTCTAAACTGTTTCTCTGAATACTGTAGCTTTCCGCTGCCTGCTCGAGGTCCCGATATGCCTTGCGCACCTGTAGTTTAACTGTGTCTAAATCATTTTCATATTGCCGCTGTTGTTGCGCCAGCTCAATTAATGCACTGCGATAGGCATTGCGCTCGGTTTTTCTGTCGAGCGGCAAACCAGCATTAAGACCGAAGCTGTAAGTGCCGCGGTTAAACTGCAGTCTGCTGTAATCCGTCGGCGGAGTCGAACCTACCGCAAGACCGCCGACCAAATCCAGCTGCGCGCCAAGGCCATCCGCTGTTACCATAACTTTGCGCACGGCGTCATCAATACTGTCCATACTCGTTGCCAAGTCTAAACGCTGAATTATCGCCGTTTCAACCGCTATATCTACTGTATAATCGGGCGGACTTATTCCGATATTCTCTAATGCTTTTAACTCATTCTGGTCCAGCTCTACATTGGCGTCGGTCGGCAAAGCCAACTCCAGCTTGAAGGTATCAAGATCCTGTTGATAACTTTGCTGAGCTCGCACGTAGCTGTCCATTGCATCCAGTTCACTCTGTTTTGCCTGGTCAACTTCAAAGCGATTCGTACGGCCGGCATCAGCCTCCATTTCCAGGCGCTGTCTTGATTCAACCCGCCTTTTGTAGTTGTTTTCGGCATTTGTTACCGTATCCCTTCGCTGCAAAATATGATAATAATCACTTACTATCGAAACCACAAAATCCTGGCGGTGACGATTGAATGAGCGAATCTGATATAAAACCTTCCGCTCAGCCAGAGTCAGGTTCTCCTGAACGATTTTGCGTCCGCTGCCGCGAAGTAACGGCTGGGTAAGAGTCGCACTAAGAACCGAACCTATCGAGGCACGTGGGTCACCGGTAAGGTAACGCAGCCAGTCGTAAGCTATACTCGCACTTATTTGGGCTCCGTCGGCCAATAACTGATTAAATCCGAGATTGCTTTGGTGGTTTAATGTTTCGTCCGCGCTGTTTCGAGTGTAAGTACTGTCGAAAGTACCAAACCACTGCGTTGCGAACTTATGCCGTTCGAGAGTTAAATCAAGTGCCATCAGGTAAAGGTCTTCTTTTTGCTTTTGATAATCACGATTGTGTGCAGTAGCCATAGCGGCGGCCTGTGCAAGACTTATAGCGCCGGATGGCGGCTCAGCTTTTTCAATCTGCACGTCATTCGGTGACGGTGGTACGTCACTGACAGTATAATTTACCCTCTGGCCGAAGCTGTCCTGCCATTTTTTGTCGATAATCTTGTATACTTCTTTATCGGCGTCAGCTTTATAGTGCTCCGGGCTGCATGCACCGACCATACCGAAGATAATAGCGGCACATAGGCCACAATATAACAATGTAACCGGCCTAAAATTATAAAACATAAACCCCTTCTCCTAAACAGGCCCCACTTGTACGACTCCGTAACTTATATCTATATCATTATACCATAAAAGGTTATAAAGAAAAAGCTAAAAAGCCGGCTAATGTAGCCGTCAGCAGTAGCGACTTCGTATTTAGCCGCGGATTTTGCATTAAGGGTTTCGATAATACCCTTAAATTCAATAACTTACGTGCTGAAGGAACCCGAAAGGGCACACCGTCACTGCCAATTTTTCTGTTAATATAGACGTTTATTCGAATAGAATTGTTGCAAAAATCTGCCGGTTCTCGGCGGTGTTTTTATTGTAAAAATAGGTGATTGAAGGTAAAATGAGCGAGATTTTCGGATTGGCGACGTACCCAAGTGGCCTAAGGGGACGGTTTGCAAAACCGTTATTCGTGGGTTCGACTCCCACCGTCGCCTGTTGTGAATTGGGAAGATGGGTAATTTGGGTACGGGGGAATTCGCATAAATTTTTTCGCAAGATGGCTCCAAAAGGGTCAACGGCGCGGGTTTAGGGGGAAACGTTTGAAAATATTCGAAAATTTATAGTAGGTAATGCAAACTATCATTTCTATATTGCGTCGTGCGGGTTTTATTGAGGCCCTAAAGAACAAATCTTTGCAGCGGCAATAAAATGCGGTATGATTACGTCTAAACAAGACGCAAGACACAAAATGCAGTCCTGTCAGGGACGCCTAATGGCGGATACTTTTGAAAAAAAAGGGACTAAAATGCGATCGATGACAACGTTAAAATTCAGGGTGATTTTTATGGCCGAACTGGTTTTGGCTGTTGCGGCCAACGTCGGCGAGGTTGTCGCAGCGGAGGCATCTGTTTCGGAGGCACAGGCGAAATCCTCCTCGATGCCGCTTACCCTGAAGGTGAAAGGAACGCAGGTTCTCAACAGCGAAAACAAGCCGGTTTTGCTGCGCGGGGTCAACGCGGCCTGTCTTGAATGGACCAGCGACGGCAACGGGGTTATTCTTAAAACGGTGCAGGTCGCCATCGATGACTGGCACGTCAATATAATTCGATTGCCGCTGTCGCAGGACCGCTGGTTCGGAAAGGCACCCGAGCAGAACGACGCAGGCGTTGCCTATCGTGCCCTTGTCGAAGAGATAGTGGACCTATGCAGCTCGAAGGGCTGCTATATTATTCTGGATCTGCACTGGTCAAATGCCGGGGAGTGGGGAACGAATATCGGTCAGCATTCGATGCCCGATGAGAACAGTGTGGTTTTCTGGAAAGATTTAGCACCTATATATGCGAACCACCCGGCGGTTCTTTTTGACCTTTACAATGAGCCGCACGACGTAACCTGGGATGTTTGGCTCAAGGGCGGAATGATTAAAGACCGCCCAAACAGGCCCGGATCGCAGGCGAAAACATACGAAGCCGTTGGAATGCAGAAGATGTTAGATACGATTCGGGCTGCAGGCGCCAAAAATATCGTTGTTGCCGGCGGCTTAGATTGGGCATACGATTTTAGCGGCATCCTCGACGGAAGGCAGCTTAAGGACGCAGGCGGAAACGGCGTGATATACGCCAATCACGCATACGACAATAAGCGAGAAAGTGTATTTACCTGGATTTCCAAAATGGAAGAAGCGTCGGCAAAACTGCCGGTCATCGTCTCTGAATTCGGCGGCTCCGGCGGACCGAATCGAAGACGCGGCTGGTGGGGGCAAAGTCCCTCAACCGCGATGGGTGACGACTGGCTGCTACACGTGCTTCAGGCGATTCAGGACCATAACTGGTCATTTACGGCATGGGACTTACATACAGCGGCTGGGCCGACGCTGATAGCGGACTGGAATTATACGCCTACTCCGGAATTCGGCGTTTACGTCAAGGAGCTGCTCGTCACCGGCAAGCTGCCACGTTATACGCCGCCGGACTTCACCAATCTCGTCAAGGCATCGGCTTCGGCGCTGCCGAAATCGGCTTGTCTCGGAGGAAAGGAAATATACGGCGACTGGCAGATTAAGGCCGACCCCTGTGAACAACGGGGTGGCTCAATTCTGTCTTTTGCCGGAGACAGTAAAGGCCGGTTAATCGGACAGTGGATAAATTCGCGAGGATTCAGTGAGCTGGAAGATGTCAGGTTTAAAGACAACTCGGTCACCTTTACTCAGACCATACGATTCGGCAAAGAGACATTCAAGGGGAACTTTGCGGGCACAATCGAAGGCGACAAAATTGCAGGGACCCTGACCCACGGGGGGAATCAGTCCAAAATGGAGGGCAAGCGAGACCAAATAATACCTTTAGCTGCCGGAACTTGGGATATGAAGTTCAAGACGAAGGATGGCGAAATCGCCGCAATACTTGCCATTAAAGTCAACAAGGATGAAACGCTGTCGGCTGAATGGCAGAGCCAGCCCATTATCGACCATAAGATTACGAATGTGCAATACGAAGGAGGCAAATTGACCTTCAAGAGCACCAGAGGGATAGAGAACATTGAGAGAGAAACGACCTTTGAGGGAACTATCCAGCAGAAGACAGATACGCTTACCGGTGTGTTCAAGACGAAAGAGGGAGAAATGCCGGCCCGAGCGAAACGAATCGGTTCGGAACTTATCGGCACCTGGTATTTAGACATCACCACTCCAGGGGGTAACTTAAACCAGCGACTTAAGGTTAACCCGGATATGAGCGGTATATACGGAACCACTCCAATCGACAAAATCTCGCTCGAAGGCGATAAAGTGAGTTTCAAGGTTACGCCCGAATTCGGCCGGCAGCGGTTCGAGACGACCTTTGAAGGAAAACTGGATGGCTCAAAGCTTACCGGGGAACTGAAAAATCAAAGAGGCCCTCAGGTGCTGGTGGGCAAAAAGGTATCTCGTATTTAGCAGACGCGACTGGTAACAAATACCAAACCCGCTAACCACATGTTGGCGGTTTTTTGTCTAAGTTAACGGAGATTTTTTAGCTGCTGGTTGCCCAAGTTAACACATTTTTTTACCGCAGAGAGCGCAGAAAATTTTATGACGTTTTTTGGATGATGGCGATTTCGTCGTGGGTTAAATTATATAACTCGTAAACGAGGTTGTCGATTTGGTGGTCGGTGGTGGAGATTTGGCGCTGGATTTGTGTTTTATCGGCGGGGACCTTTGCCTTGGCCAGCTTTTTGTGTAAATCCAGCATCCGGTCAACAAGTTTTACCATTTTGTCATGCTTGGCTTTGTCGGCAGGAACTTTAATCTTTACCGAAGGAATTGGAAGTTTTGCTAAGTGACCCCGTTTTACTTGCGCAAGAGCTTCTCCTTGCTCAGGATTAAGAATTCTTTGATAGTACCAATTCATGAAATGTGAGTCCAGAAGCCCTAAAACAAATCGTAGATCAATAGTTGTATCGCGAGGAACAATAGTATAAAGATTATCGCGAACTACAAATTGGCGCGTGTCTAGAGTTGCCACAATTGAATCTCCGGTTTGTCGAACTATTATTTTTGCTGGGGCATCATACGCAGCAGAATAGCGTGGTTCAGCAAGCCAATCACCAAAGCTGATCCAATAGTCATTTTTCCAAAGGATTACATACCTTTGCATCAAACTACCGCGTAAGAGAGGACAGAAGGTGGAATTCTTGCGTTCTTCTGAAACAAAGGGTTTTTCGTCAACAATTTTGCGCGTTTGAGGAGGACTTCCTTTACCCACTTGGAAAGGTTTTGCTCCCTGCGTGATTACGCTCAAGGTATCGAGTTTAGGAAAAGCTTCAAGTTTAGTTGCAATTTGAAACATTTCTTCCCGTTCAAAAAGGTTTACGGGCTGGCCATTACGTTTCTGCCATCGCTCTTGTGGGATAAAATATTCATCATGGCGATTATCCTTTTCGATAATTGTGATATTAATCTTATGTGAGTTAGACGGTTTAATTTTTCTAAAAACAGTTATCTCTGTATCGACCGTAGCTCGGTGAAAGACTGGGTATTTATAGTGAATGATATTTTCAATTTGAGTCTGATTAAATATGTGTTTCCTAATTTCCTTAGATAGTAAGTTTAGCAGCCATGTATTGGGGATAATCATTCCAACTAAACCACGTTCTTTAACCGACCTAATCGCCTTTTCAACAAAGAGGAGATATGTAT
>JBAPXT010000056.1:0-36360 GCA_049284355.1 Sedimentisphaerales bacterium | reverse complement strand
CTCTTCAATATAGCGACTTCCATTGCGAATGTAAATAAGGGTTGTCAAGATAGCGGTTGCTGCAGCCGACCACCAAAGTACCCGCAGGAACCAAATCCAGCCGGGTGCAAAACTGGAAACATCAGGGGCAATCAGAATCCCCGTTACCATTGACAATTGCAGGGTTGTGGCAATCTTTCCGATTAACGCAGGAGCGATAAAAAACCGCGAAGTAAGAAAATAAATAATTACAAAACCAATCAGCAAAAACAGGTCTTTGCCGATTATCAAAACCACAACCGTCGGCGGCAACAGGAAACCATCAACATGGCTGTGCTGCGAGGCCAACAACAGGCACGCAGAGGTTATAAGCAGCTTATCCGCCGTCGGGTCCAGAAAGGAGCCGAGTTTCGTAACCTGCTTTTTTCTTCGAGCGTAGAAACCATCGACGGCGTCGCTGACTGCCATAACCAAAAAAATAAAAGTTGCGGCATACCGCATCGCATCACGCATCGACCCGCTAAGCTCAGCATCATTTATTTTCAGCATACAACTGATAAATGGAACTATCAGAAGTATCCGAATAATCGTAATCCAACTGGCCCAACTCAACGTCATAGCTTTGCCATTAATTATTGATTAATGATAATTGATTATTGTTCTCCGGTTTTTCCTGTTCGCTATATACACAAGACGATTATATAATCGAAAAACCCCATTTGGCAAGAAAATAGAGGCTCCTTAATTTGCTTGATAGAAACTATTGCACGGATATAATTGCAGCGATTTTTGAGGGCGCAAATGACCAAACTAAGCGTTAATCTAAATAAGATAGCATTGCTGCGGAACCAGCGCAATATCGGCATACCGAGTGTTACAGAAGCAGCGAAGACCGTAATCAAAGCCGGTGCGTATGGGATAACGGTCCACCCTCGGCCGGACGAGCGACACATAAAATATTGCGATGTTTACGAGCTGGCTGAGATGATGACTGTTGAATTCAATATAGAGGGTAACCCATTTTTAGGCAAATATATGGAGATTGTCAGTGAAGTCAGGCCGAATCAGGCCACATTAGTGCCTGATACACCTGTTGCCAATACTTCCGACCACGGCTGGAATCTGAAAGCCGACGGGAAAAAACTTGCCCCCATTATTAAAAAATTGAAAGCGATTGGCATTCGTGTTAGTCTTTTTATGGACGCCGACGCTGCCGGTATTGTGACGGCCAAAAAGGTCGGTGCCGACCGTGTTGAGCTGTATACGGAGCCATACGCCGGGGCTTTTCGAGCTGATGAAAACGTGGACGAAATTTTACAGCAATATGCAAATGCAGCCCGTGCAGCCGGGGATGCAGGTCTGGGCGTGAATGCCGGGCATGATTTGAACCTTGAAAACCTGGAAAAATTCCTCGCTGAAGTTCCCGGCGTACTTGAAGTTTCCATCGGCCATGCCCTGATAGCTGATGCTCTTGAGATGGGACTTTATAATACGGTTAAAGAATATTTGAAAGTGCTGAGTAAGAGCACAGGTGCATAAGAGCACAAGGCAAAAAAGAAATATAGGAGGTCAAGATGTTTACAGGTGCAATGGTGGCGTTGATAACGCCCTTTCAGGATGGTGAGATTGATTTTCGAACGCTCGATGAGCTTATCGATTTCCAGATGGAAAACGGAATAGATGCAATATCACCCTGCGGCACAACGGGGGAATCACCTACCCTAAGTCACCCGGAGCACAAAGAGGTCATCGAAAGAGTGGTAAAAGCGGTGGGTGGAAAAGTACCGGTTATTGCCGGTGCAGGCTCAAACTCAACCGCTGAGGCCATCGAACTGGCTGCATTTTCAAAGAAGGTCGGCGCCGATGCGACGCTGCAGGTCTGCCCATACTACAACAAACCGACGCAGGAAGGCTTTTATCAGCATTTCAAGGCAATAGCAGAAGAGGTCGATTTGCCGATGGTATTGTACAACATACCCGGTCGATGCGGCGGGACGGGCCTGACGGCGGAGACTGTGGCGCGATTAGCAAAAATTGAGAATATCGTTGCAATCAAAGAATCGAGCGGCAGGCTGGATATGGCCAGCGAAATTGCAACCAGCTGCGATATGACCATTATCTCTGGCGACGATTCTCTTACGCTGCCCATCGCTTCGGTCGGCGGCAAGGGCGTCATCAGCGTAGTAGCTAACATAGTTCCTGCCGACGTCAAAGCGATGACCGATTTAATTCTGGAAGGCGATTTTACCTCGGCCATGAAATGGCATAAGAAGCTCTTTGCGCTAAGCAAGAATATGCTCGGCCTTGCGACAAACCCAATACCCGTCAAGGCGGCAATGGCGATGCTGAATATGGCCCCTGAAGAACTGCGACTGCCGATGACACCACTGGATGAAAGCACAAAAGCAATCCTGCGACAAACACTGAAAGACTACGGCCTGTTAGACTGAGAACGGGCCTTGTATTTGAGCCAGTTCTGCGCATCGTGATAGGACTGGATGGTAGAAGAAATCATATTACTGACGGTGTGATTTTCTCTCAAATACTGCTGTGCTGCTTTGGCAATTTGTTGTGCCAACTCCCGCCTGTCAAACAACCGCTGCAGAGTGCTGTATATGCTAAACTCATCGGCTGGGTTAAACACAGCAGCAGTTTTGTCCTCTATAATCAAATCATCAACTCCGCCCTTACAGCCCGCAACGGCCGCCCCAACGCTCATTGCTTCCAGCAACAGAGGGTTAAAAGCATTGCTGGGCTGAGGCTGGATGAAAATATCGCCAGCTGCAAGAACCGAGCGCAGCATCTCCAGCCTTGGAACAATGGTGACAACCTGCGAAAGACCAAGCGAGGTCAGTAATCTCCATACCTGTTTTTCCGCCCGGCCGCCGCCTGTTATCACCAGCATAAATTCATATCCGTCAATTGCCAGATGCCTTACCGCACCGAATAATTTTTCAAAATCGCTTTCGTTATCCAACGGATGGGCCGTTACCATACTTGCGAGCCATCCGGGCTGGCAGAAGCAGCTGCTGGTCTCTGAAGTAAAGGTGCCGATATTTATCTGCTTAATCCGCTCAGCAAAGGCGGGGTAAATTTCCGCAACATTAGCAGCAATACTTTCAGTCGGCACGATGATCTTTGCGCAACGGCTCGATGAGATAAAAAGCCCGCCGAACCTTTTTTGCAGGGAATTAACCATCAACAGATACGGCAAATTCAGCTGCCAGGCTAATTGCCTGGCAAGAGGCGCTTCGCTCTCGCACAAACAGTGCAGAACGGTCGGCTTAAAATCGCTGAGCTGCTCAACAAGCTCTCTCCTGTTGTACCGCCGGAACAGAGGCAAATTGAAAGCCGGATGCCTGATAACCTGAACCGACGGGGGAACGACAGAACCCAGAGCGCAGTTCGCCGGACAAACCAGGGCCACAGGAATCGATTCATCAACCAGCCCAACCAACAAATGCTCCAAGAATATCGAATACTCAGAGATTGTCTGCGCCGAGGCAATTAAAGCCGGCCTAAGTACTTTTTTCGCGGCTATTTTTGTTCCCAAATCTTTTTGTTCTTCGCTCATCCGTTTACCTGAGATATTCTGCCTCTGCAAGCTTACAAAAGGTGCAATCCAAATCAGCGGGGGCGGCATAAGTCATCTTGACGATTAAGATTTGCAATATATTATCCCAAAACTGACGTCTCAGCCATTACAAAAACCGCAACGCCTGTCCGTTAATTAGTTATTATAAGGCGAAGAACCTTAGCCCCCTTGTCCCAGACAGGTACAAATCAGCAAAAAATAAGACGTTGATTAACTGAAAAGTCTATTGATTTTTGCTCAAAAAGCACCTGGAGCAAACCAAAAGAATGCCAAAAAGTCGGATTGTTGAAATTGCATAACTCCTTTTTTGCAAAGACCTTATGGAAGTTTTTGGCAAAAGCCCAAAAATTCATATATTGTTTTTTTATTGACCAATCGTCAAAAATACTATAGCATGGCATTTGATATACCGATGATGAACAGGATTGCGGATTGTCCCGTATTATTTGTAGGTTTGCTGTTGCTGTGCAAAAGGGACGATCAAAAGAGAAAGTGCCCGTAAGTCCTTTCTCGAACGGTGGTTAAGTTACAGAAATGTGTTTAGTATCCGTTGCTGTCGGCAAAGACAACTATGGACACGGCTTCTTGGTGCAACGGAAGAAAAGTGAATTCGAAGTGAAACGAAATTTGTTTGAAAAACCTTTCGCTTACCAGCAAAAAGGTGCCGGTATTGAGCATAAAATCAGCGACTTTGTGAGAAAAAGAAACTCGTCAACGCCAAGATTGCTGCAATTAGAGGTAATTTTACCCTAAGGTAGTTGATTCTACGCTCCAGCGAAAAGGATTTTGTAATTCACAGTCATTTCTTTGTAGCTTTCCTGCCTGAAAATCCGCAATCGGAGTGTATTGAGCAACGCTTTAAACTTTATTGTAACTGCAAATGAAAGGTAGGGATTATGGATGCCATAATGATGGAAATTGGCCTCCCAGCTGTCGTTATCCCAGTTGCCGCTTTTCTTGTGGGGATTGTCTTAGCTATCCTGGTTTTCCAGATAATTGCCAAAGCAAAGACCAAAACCTTCGAGCAGGACCTGCAACGACAGATAGACGGCGCTAATAAGGAAGCTGAGAACATAATTAAATCTGCACAGATTGAAGCTGCTGCAGAAAACATCAAGAGAAAGGAACAATTTACAGCTGAGACCAATCGAATTCGTGCCGAGCTGCACGAACTCGAAATGAGACTAAGCAAACGCGAGGACACCATTGACCGGCAGGCTGAACTTCTCCAGCAGCAGGAGACAGCATTAAAACAGCAGGAAAAAGAGGTAGAAAAAAGATTACGTAATGTCGATGCCAAGGACAAACAGCTTTCCGTTTTGATGGCGCAGCAGAAGAATCAGCTACTTAAAACCGCTGCGATGAGCATCGAAGAAGCCAAGGATTTGCTGCTGAAACGGCTCGAAGATGAGTGCGAGCACGAGATGTCAGCTTTGATTGCCCGCAAGGTCGAAGAAAGCACCGAAATCGCCGACGAAAAAAGCCGGGAAATAATCAACTGCGCCATTCAGCGCTACGCGGCTGAGCAGACGTGCGAAGCATCTGTATCAACGGTTGAAATTCCAAATGACGATATGAAAGGCCGAATTATCGGCAGAGAAGGCCGCAATATTCGTGCGTTTGAAAAAGCCACGGGCGTGGACGTTATTGTCGATGACACCCCAGGAATGATTGTTGTAAGCGGCTTCAATCCCGTCAGACGTGAAGTCGCTCGTCTCGCGATGGAACGGCTGATACAAGACGGACGAATACATCCGTCTCGAATCGAGGAGCTTGTCGCCCAAACCAAAAAGGATGTTAACCAGAAGGTTTTACAGCTCGGCAAAGACGCTGCGGTCGAGGCCAATGTCAGAGGCCTGGGCAATAAAGTACTCAGTTTGATAGGAGCTTTGAACTTCAGAACAAGCTACGGCCAAAATGTGCTTCGCCATAGTATCGAAGTGGCATTTCTGGCTCAGATTATGGCTGATGAACTTGGACTGGACGGCTCAATAGCAAGGCGTGCGGGACTGCTTCATGATATCGGCAAGGCCATTGACCACGAAGTTGAAGGCAGTCACCCCGATATAGGCGCAAATTATCTCAAGCGTTTCAACGAATCGCCTATTGTGCTAAATGCCGTTGCGGGCCATCACGGGGACATCCCTGCGGACAACCCTTACACCCCGCTGGTTTCCGCCGCCGATGCGATTAGCGCCTCGCGGCCCGGCACCAGAAGAGAAACTCTCGAAAGATATATCAAACGATTGGAGAAGCTGGAAGAGATTGCCAACAGTTTTAAGGGCGTCGAAAACGCATACGCAATTCAGGCCGGACGCGAAATCCGCGTCATCGTCAATGCGGAAAAAGTTGACGATGAATCAGCAATGAAAGTCGCACGTGATATTGCCAACAAGATTGAAAGTGAAATGGCTTATCCCGGCGAAATCCAGGTAACGCTGCTGCGGGAGCTCCGCTGCATCGAATACGCAAAATAGCAGCTGGCCGGAGTGATTAATGAATCGAACCACGAGCAACGAATTATGAAGCTGAATATTCTTTGTATTGGAGATATAGTGGGTCGGCCCGGCAGACGTGTTATCGCCGATAAACTTAAGTCGCTGGTCGGAAAGCTGAATATTGATTGCGTAATAGCCAACGCTGAAAATGCAGCCGGCGGCTCGGGGCTGACGCCGCAAATATACACCAAACTGTTAAGGTACGGGGTGAACCTGATTACGTTGGGGGACCACACCTACCGCAAAAGAGAAATTGTTGAAACGCTGGAGACGGCGGACAATATCGCCCGGCCGGTGAATTTTTCCGAGTTGGCTGCGGGCAGATACTTTGGGATTTATAAGACAGCCAAGGGGCCAACCGTAGGTGTTGTCTCTTTGATAGGTCGTCTGTTTATGAAACCGGCTGATTGTCCCTATAACGCCATTGATAGGATTCTGCCGCAGCTTCAGCAACAAGCCGACGTCATAATCGTTGACTTCCACGCCGAGGCCACGAGCGAAAAGATTGCAATGGGCTATCATCTCGACGGAAGAGTAAGTTGTGTTTTCGGCACTCACACGCATGTTGTAACTGCCGACGAAAGAATTCTACCCAAAGGCACGGCATATATTACCGATGTTGGTATGACCGGTCCTTATGATTCTGTGATTGGCCGAGGCATTGAGAGTGTCTTAAAGTCGTTCAGGACTCGGATGCCGGTGCCGTTCGAGATAGCAACCGGCGATGTTAAAATGAGCGCTATTCTGGTTACCATTGACAGTAACAGCAAACAAGCTGAGCGCATCGAGCGAATTAGAGTCGACGCGGAGGAGGAAGATACGATGCGCTATGACAGCGATGACGGCAAGCCGGAATATTTCAATAATTTCGAGTAGCAGACAGACTTTCCGCCACAGTGAAGGCAGCAATTCCAAGGGGGGCGGATAAATATGATGCAGAAACTTATTGCAGGAATGGGTTGTTTGCTTTTTCCTGAGCTATTGTTGTCTGTGGGCCGTGGCCGGGATAAACGACAGTCTCGTCAGGCAGGGTGCAGAGTTTTTGCTTTATGTTCTTTATCAATTGTGTCGTGCTTCCGCCCGGCATATCCGTTCGACCAACCGAATCAGCAAATAACGTGTCACCCACAAAAATAATGCCGTCGGTTTTTGAATAGAGGCAAATGCCCCCCGGCGTGTGGCCTGGGGTATGAATTACATCCAGCTTTATATTCGCCTGCTCGATTACGTCCCCTTGTTCCAGAGAAAAATCAGCCGGCTCAGCGCTAAACACCACACCAGCCATAGCCGAGAGGTTATCCTTTTCCCCTGTAAGCATTTCGGCATCGAGCTTATGAATATAAACCTTTATGTGAGGAAAGCGTCGTCGCAATACGACCAGGCCGGCAATGTGGTCTGCGTGGCCGTGAGTGAGAACCACGGCAACGGTATTTAATTTATGCCGTTGGAGAAACTCAACAAGCTCACCGGCCTCCAGACCTGTATCAATAATCAGGCAGTCCGTGGCTGTTTCATTCGCACGCAGGATATAGCAGTTAGTTTGATATGCACCGAGAATTAAACGGTTGATTTTCATTTAACTGTTTTCCTAAAGATTGAGCAGGTTAGCAGAAATAGTATTGCCCGTCAACAACCTTTGAGCTTGACCCGGCAGTACTGAGTTTGTTATTATACCAGGCCTATACAGCTGGATTTTTATAGTAGTAATTAAAATTCTAACTTTGATTTACGGTAAGCTGCTCATCTTGCCGATTAAAAATTAGGCAACGCAAGAGGCAATTTCACAGTGTCCCTTGATATTTTGGGGCTAAAACGATGGCCGAGCTTTTACGGCAAAAAAAGTCGCACGAACTTTTCAAAAGGTATGAAGGCAATCCGATACTAACGCCGGAAAACTGGCCTTATCCGGCAAACGCGGTCTTCAATCCCGGAGCAGTCAAGCTAAATGCGGAGACGCTGCTGCTGGTTCGCGTTGAGGATATGCGCGGCTTTTCACACTTGACCGTGGCTCGCAGCGCCGATGGGCTAACTAACTGGGATATTGACTCTGCACCGACTTTGGAAGCCGACCCGAATTCACGGGAGGAAAAATGGGGGCTGGAGGACCCCCGTATTGTCTGGCTCGAAGAGCAGAAGCAGTTTGGCATTACATATACCTCTTTTAGCGAGGGCGGGCCTGTAGTTTCGCTGGCGATTACCAAAAATTTCAGAACCTTTGCCCGTCTCGGTGCTCTTTTGCCGCCGGAAGATAAAGATGCCTGTTTGCTTCCCCGCAGAATCAAAGGGCGATTTGCCTTAATTCACAGGCCGATTGTCCGCGGTGAAGCACATATGTGGATTAGTTTCTCTCCCGATTTAAAGCACTGGGGCGATCATAGACTGCTAATTCCGACAAGGTCTGCTTATTGGGACTGTCATAGAGTCGGTCTGGCCTGTCAGCCTATAGAAACACCACACGGCTGGATGTTATTCTACCACGGTGTCCGCAGCACCACCGCGGGACAAATATACCGTCTTGGATTAGCCCTGCTGGATCTGGAAGAACCGTGGAAAGTTCTGCGGAGAAGCGATGAATGGCTTTTGGGACCGCGGGAGATTTACGAGAGAGTTGGTGATGTCGGGGACGTCGTATTCCCTACCGGAGCAATCGTTCACAAAGAGACCGACCAGCTTAGCCTCTATTATGGCGCCGCTGACTGTACTGTCGCTGTCGCAACAGCCAGTTTAAGCGATATTCTTAATTACATTACGTCCTGTCCGGAAACAGAAGAAGAATAGTCTTTTACAGCCCTGGTTAATGAATTCTATGTTAAGGGGGTTATCGTGGTGTAGCATCTGGCAAGCCGCCATCCACAGGAATTGTCGCACCGGTGGTAGGTGTTTGACGTGTGGCAAAGAATAGCACCACATTTGCCACGTCCCGACCGGTGATGCTTGTCTTGAGCAGATTCCGGTTACGATAATATTCCCGCAGTTGCTTTTCATCCATTCCTCTGGCCTTCATTCGGTCAGCTCCAATAGTTTCCCAAAGGCCCGATTTATATTTGCCTTCCGAGAATACCGCGTCAGGTGCGACCATATTCACGCGAACATCGTATTGGGCAAATTCAAGACTGGCAATTCGTCCCAATTGATGACAGGCGGCTTTGGTTGCACTATAGGCTCCGAAGCCGGCACTGGGAGAGGGAACATTCTTAGTGGACATAATGATAATGTCCCCCCCTGTCCCCTGTTTAATAAATCGCCTACCAGCTTCGGCGAGTGTAAGGAGCGTTCCTTCTACATTCACCTTTTCCAGTCTGCGAAAGGCTTCGATATCCATTTCTATTAAAGTTGAGACCAGTGCGATGCCGGCGTTTATCACTACAATGTTAATTTTGCCCCAGGTGTCGATTACCGACTGAAAGCCGTTTGTGACAGAGCCTTTGTCGGTAACATCAAGTCCTACACCGATTACCATCTCAGTCGCCTGATTCTTCAAATCCGTTGTAAAATCATCGAGTCTTTGGCCGGGCAGGTCGCTCACTGCTACGCGGCAGCCGTTTTCCAGTAATGCCTGCGTAACAGCATAGCCAATAGCACCGGCTGCGCCGGTTATCAGTGCGACCTTGTCCTTCAGAGGGAGCGATTTTTCGTTCATTACTCGGCCTTCTGCTCCTTGGCTTTGAGGGTTTCGTATAATTTCAAAGCTTCTTTTGGTTTTAGATTCTCGTGCACGACCTTGCGGACTGCCTGCATCATAGCTGCGGGCGCATCGCTCTGGAAGATATTGCGCCCCATATCCACGCCTGCTGCACCGGCTTGTATTGCTTTATATGCCATTGTCAATGCATCCAGTTCAGGGATTTTTTTGCCGCCGGCCATAACAATTGGTACGGGGCACGAAGCTGTAACCGTCTCAAATTCTTCTTCGATGTAGTAAGTCTTAACAAAGTGAGCGCCAAGCTCGGCGCAGATACGGCAGGCCAGGCGGAAATACTTTGCATCGCGTACCATATCTTTGCCCACCGCTGTTACCGCCATCGTGGGAATACCATAGCGGATTCCCATATCTACCAGACGGGTCATATTGCGAACGGAACGGCTTTCGAACTTGCCGCCAATGAACACCTGAAGCGTAACCGCAGCGACGTTCAGGCGAATAGCATCCTCGATGTCAACAGCCAAATGTTCGTCCGACAGTTCCTTGAGCACGCTGGGTCCCCCGCTGCAACGCATCACAATTGGTTTGGTCAGCCAGGGCGGTACTGAGGTTCGCAGGATTCCGCGAGTCAGCATTACAGCATCAGCATAAGGCATCAGGGGCACGATATTCAAATCGATTCGCTCCAGCCCGGTTGTAGGTCCCTGGAAATACCCATGGTCGATTGCCAGCATCACCGTGCGGCCTGTGTCAGGATTGAATATCCGCGACAGTCGGTTCTTCATTCCCCAATCTAAAGAACCCGCCCCCTTAAGGAAAAAGCCCCGCGTTTCCATAGGAACGTCTTCATAAAACTTTTTCGCCTGCTTTACAGCATCAGTGTCAGCCATATTATTATCCTTCCTTTTATCGCGGTATTAGTTACCAATGCCAAACCAACATCGTTGTAAATACATATACTATACAAGAGGCTTGTTTTCCGCAAGCGTGTGCGTCACCGAGCTTATCGAAGAAATTAATCCGCCTGTGGCAGATGAAAAAGATGATAGTGATTGTCTGTCATAATCAAACAGCTTCTTTAGAGGGAATTTAGGAAAAGAGCCGGCTTCCTGAAATGTTAAAATGGGTTATTATAGCCTACGACCTGTTTCCTAATTTAACATTGACAACATCGCCGTAATTTCCTATTTTGACTGATGGTGAAAGGATAAAAAAAGCCAGATCCCTGTACGACAGAATCTGGCTTCGGAGGAGGGTGATGAAAAGCAATAGGATAATGACCCTAAACTCCAAGCTGTTTTATTTCCTCTTTACTTACTTTTTACTTAATCGAATATATAGCAAACAATTCTTTAAGGAAACTAGGAAGAAACTGCATTTTTTTCAGAAAGAGTCAAGCCCTTAGTTGCGAAAATCGCCATTTTTTTGCCTTTTTTAAGGAAATCCCTTAATTAAGCACTAAAAAGGCTGATTATTTTACGCTTGCTAAATAAATTATGTTCTTATGATTTTAACTGGAGAGCTGTTATTTGTTTATTTTTTTTGAAAGGTTGGACAGCAAAGTCACGATTACAGGTTTGGCGGCGGTACGGTTTCAATCAGAAGTGATGTTAAAATGGGGAACTTGGGCAATATAGGATAGAACAAAATGCGCAAGTTCGTGTAAGAAACATTCGAAAACGTTCGAAAATATTCAAACCTTTTTTACCCCCCTGCACATTTGATTGATTTGACTCTGCTCAAGTGCCGCGGAGGCTCTTTTTACCAAGTGCAGGTTGTAGTTAGTGACACGGAGGAGTGGTTTTGCGTTTTGAATTTTGGTGGTTTTCGGCAGATGTAAAAATAGCCTCTCCAGCCCCTCAAGGAGGAGAAAAGATTAGCTGGAGAGGTACGCCACAGAGGACAAAGAGCAGAAGATGGACGACCCCCGACAACAACATTCGAGGGCTTCGGTCGGTATGACAAAAAGAGGTTGCCAGGTCTTTGGGGGGGAGGTAAACTTATTAGTTTAGGTTTATAAGAATTATCTGGATCCCAACGGAACTCCTCACGAAGCTTGAGTTGGGGATAAGAAGGAGAAAAAATGAGCAGGAAAATTTTAACGGGTGCGGTTTTGGCAGTGTTGGTGCTTGCGGCGGTAAGTTATGGGGCTGATAAGGTAAGCGTTGTGGCGGAAGGAGCGAAGGTGGAAAAACTGGCCGGGGGATTTAAGTTCACGGAAGGGCCAGCGGCTGATGCGGAGGGGAATATCTTCTTTACGGATATTCCCAATAATAAAATTCACAAGTGGACATTAGACGGCAAGCTGATAACGTTTAAAAAAGATTCCGGAGGGGCCAACGGGTTATTCTTCGATAAAGCCGGCAACCTGCTGGTCTGCGAAGGTGAGAGGCGGCGGTTAGTATCAATAGGACGAAACGGCAGGAAAAAGGTGCTGGCTGATAAATACGACGATAAAAAGTTGAACAGTCCAAACGACCTGTGGCCTGACCCTAAAGGCGGCGTTTATTTTACCGATCCGCGATACGGCGACAGAAGCGGTATGGAGCAAGGCGGAGAATATGTCTATTATGTCTCACCCGACCGAAAGAGACTTATCCGCGTAATCGATGATATGGTCAGGCCTAACGGAATAATAGGGACAGCCGACGGCAAAATGCTTTACGTTGCGGACCACGGCGGGAGAAAGACCTTTGTATATACTATCAATGAAGACGGGACGTTGTCGAATAAGAAGCTTTTTGCGCCGGAGGGGTCCGACGGGATGACCATCGATAATGAGGGCAATATTTATATGACTACCAATGTGGTGGCGGTTTACAACAAAAACGGCGAAAAGATTGAATCAATAGCGGTCCCGGAGCAGCCTTCGAATATCTGTTTCGGCGGGAAAGACAAACGGACGCTGTTTATCACGGCCAGGACGTCATTATACTCGGTGCGGATGCGGGTGGCCTCGGGGGAGCAGCCGTAGGAAAGACTATTGCATTGGCCGGCGAAAACGGTATAATTGTTTAGCGGTTTTGAGGAAGAGATTTTTTGCTTTTTTAGGAGCAGGTATGTCAGGTCATTCTCACTGGGCAGGGATAAAGCATAAAAAGGCAGCTATCGATGCCAAACGCGGCAAGGTATGGAGCAAGGTGGCGAGAATGATAATCGTCGCAGCGCGAGCCGGCGGGGGCGACCCATCTGCGAACCTGACTTTGCGGTACGCCATCGACAAGGCCAAAACGGTCAATATGCCGAAAGACACGATTGAAAAGGCAATCAAAAAAGGGACCGGCGAGGTTGGAGGTGTCCATTTCGAAGAGGTGCACTACGAAGGTTATGGACCGGGCGGAGTGGCCATAGTGGTCGAGGCGCTGACAGATAACCGCAGCCGAACCGCCCCGGAAATTAAGAAAATTTTCGAAAAGCACGGGTGTTCGATGGGGACAAGCGGATGCGTCAACTGGATGTTCAGCAAGAAAGGGCTGATTACCGTCAAGACCACTGATGCCGTTGAGGATGAGCTTATGGAAATTGCGCTGGCAGCCGGCGCAGACGACATGCAAAACAGAGGCGAGATGTTCGATATAACGTGCGACCCGACAGTTTATGAGCAGCTAAAGAATACGCTGGAAGGAAAAGGGATTGCGATTGCAGCAGCGGAGATTTCGATGGTGCCGCAAAGTACCGTGCCAATCAGCGACGCAGTGACGGCAAAGAAGATAATTTCCCTGATGGAGGCCTTCGAAGACCACGACGATGTTCAAAACACATACGCTAATTTTGACATACCTGACGAGATAATCAGCAAGATAAGCAGTTAATAGAGTTATGGGGCCGGTCGCCCGGAGAGGGATTTTATTCGCTGTTTTGCAAACTGGTATTTTTCTTCGCCAAGCCGGCTGAAGACCTTCTGTCCCGGGTACATTATCTGAAACTGGTTACGGTAGGCATCTTCAATTTTAACCGCCTTTCTGTACTGGGCGACGGCGAGATCGGTTTCATACAACTGTTCGGCGACTTCAGCCGATTCGATTCGCAACTGACTGGAGCCTGGATAACACTCAACGGCAAACCGAAGACTGACAAGTGCATAATTCAACCAATTATTTTTTTCCTGCGCAGGTCCGTTTTTTGCGAGCAGAATACAGACCTCGCTTAGTTTTTCATAATTTTTGAAATCCGCCCTATCGCGGGCAATGGCAGCGAGAAAACAATCCTCGGCCTTTTCGAGCAAGTCCAGTTGTGCATTCGGCGTTTCGCTGAAGTTCTTTAAATAGAGCCTGCCGTTCAGATTCGGCACTGACGGGTCCAGCGGGTCGTCTTCCGCAGCCCGGTCGAGAAGCTGGTGGGCGTACGAAGTTTGCTGCATTGCAAGTGTAGTCTTTGCGCCGGCTTTAGCCGCCGGCAACAGAGCGTAATTAAAGATTGCCCAGAGCAACACCAGAGCTGCTATCGGCACTGCTATTCTTACAGAGGCAGAAGGTTTCAAAGCAAGCGGCGTGCGGCCCTTTTGGTGGAAATCCAGAGCGATGAGAGCGGCCATTATCGCCCAGAAGGCAGTCAGCACCCCCGGCTCAAATATGGCAAAATCGATACAGTTGTGAAGCAAAAAGCCAATAATGCCGCAGAGGAGAGCTGCGGCCGTAAGGTCAATGTTGAAAGCCACAGGTTTTGTCTTTGCGGAAAATACTGCCGCTGCAAGCAGGGATGCTGCAAGAGCGAATATGCCTGCTGGAACTATAAAGAGCATAATTGCGGCCGCCTGTTTTTCAGCGATTGTGGCAGCAGACGGCAGTTTAATAATTGATGGTCGAACAAAAAGCATCGACAGCGTTATCAAAATTATGGAAATAACTACAAATTTTCCAAAGCCAGATATCAATCTATTCTGCCCAGATGATGCTCTTGGAGAAGCGGAAAATATTACTCTCAAGAGTAGTAATACAATAATTGTCAAGAAGCTGATAAGACCTAATGGGCCATATTGGGCAAGGATGCTAAGGGGAAAATTATGAGGGTCTACAACAGTCTCCAGCGCTGCAGCAGGTTTATAATGCGTGTAAAAATTAGCGAAGTTGCCCGGGCCAACCCCTGCGAATGGATGCTCAGCAATCATCTTGGCAGCGCCTGTCCAGTACTGCCATCTTACCAACATAGATTTCCCGCCGGGAAGGGTGCCTTTCGACAGCCCGTACGAGGTTATTGCCCATCCACCGGCTAAAGTCAAAATTGTGCAGGAAATCACAACAGCCGTCTTAAAACGTCGAAGCCAGTTTTTGAAAAACAGATAAATTACAAAGAGCACGCCAGCTACAATAGTTGCACAGATGGCTCCTTTGCTATGAGTTAAGGCCTGCCCAAAGGTAATAATTCCAACAGCTAATGCGGCGACAATTATCCAGGTGAGGGCATTTTCCGAAAGTTTTTTGCCTTTTATGACGGCGACCAACAGGGCCAAGCTGGCGAAGATTGCCAGCATCATAAATGAGCCGGCGGAATTGCCTGTTGCGAAAAAGCCGTTAACGTCTTTTGAGTATAGTCGCTGCTCGAAATGCCATTGGTCAAATGAGCCGGGCTCGATGCCGAGCGACTCAAGAAAGCTGCGGGGAGACTGCTCGTATAATTTAATGTCGGCCTGGTTTATGTCAAAGAATTGTTCGGCGCATTGATAAGCGTTAATTATGCCGACGGCGATGATTGTTATGAACAGCAGGTTTATTTTCTCCTGTGAGTCGAGGACTTGAATAAGAAGGAGGGACATAATCATCGGCGCTATTAATGTTACTGAATCGGTAATGGCGGCTCGTTTGTTAGATGCAAAAGCCGATGAGATTAACGCGGCCATAATAAACAGAAACAACCCGATTTCGAGCAAACCAAACCTATAGACGAATTTGCTGCTGTAAAGCGACCACAATAACCAGACGACAAATAAAACGAGAAGAAAGGCAGATATGACAAGAGTACAAATAACGGAACTAAAGCCGGTCTGCAGCTTAATTGACTGGGGGTCTGGGCTTTCTGCAAGTGTCGCGCGAAGGGCAATCACGCAAAGGCAGAATGCAAACAGGATATACTCTAAAATTACCTGACCTTTGCTTTTCAATAAGCTTGAATCAGACGGCGTTTTTTCCATTTCCTGCGGTAGTTTCAAGAATAGCAATAATTGATAACACCATTATTGTTTGAATTAAGATTAGGATTGCGCCGGCGAGATTGACCTGATAGAGAAAAGTTGCGCCAAGGCCGGTGCAGAGCGTAGCCAGATATAAAGTCAGGACCGTCTGAGTGTCGGTCAATCCGCGTTTTTTTAATCGATGGGAAAAATGCTGGGTGTCACCGATGAAAGGGCTTTTGCCCTGTTTTATCCGCAGGGCAGTTACGCTGATAAAATCATAAAGCGGGACCGCCATAACGATGACTGGCATAAAAACTACATACCATTGGCCGCTTTGAGCCTGGTGGTAATAGGTGGTGCGCATGGACAGCAGCGCCAAAAAGAAGCCAATTACGAGCGAGCCGGCGTCACCTGCAAAGATTTTGGCGGGCGGGAAATTAAACATCAAAAAACCCAACAACGTTCCTGTAAAAACAATTGCCAGGCCCCCTACAAAAACCTGGCCGCTTATGACGGCTGCGGTGAATAAGATGCAGGAGGCTATAACGGCAATACCGGCAGCGGCACCATCCATATTATCAAGAAAGTTGAAGGCATTAATAATCAGGACTATCCAAAGGGCTGAAAGAATAGTGGTTATTATTTTGTTTTCGATGAAAAGCTCAACCCTGACATCTGCAAAGCGAGCAGCGGTTACTGCGACTGCGAACTGGACGGTGAGCTTGAAAAACGGGCCGAGGCGCTTTTTGTCGTCCCAGAGACCGAGCAAAAACAAGACAAGTGCACTGAGCAGTATAATCACAAGCTGATTTGCTTTTCCCAGAAAATCGGCTGGGTTGATATTAGCTGATTTGGTGAGCCAAGGGAGACGGCTGGGAACGAGCAGAAATTTTATTGCGAGTGCGGCGGCAATTGTGACGGCGGTTATGGTAGTAAAGATAGCGATACCGCCGCCGAGAGGAACTGCTGACTGGTGGTACCTGTCTGCGGTCGGATGTGCGACGAAGCCGGTGCGCTCGGCCAGATTTCTTACGATGGTCGTTAAGATAACCGACAGTGCAAATGAACCTGCAAGTAAAATTACCGCCAATATGGCTAATGTTTCGATTTTAACTGCTCCAGTAAACGCGTTCTTACCTTACTGAAAAAGTCATGATAACAATCCTGTCTGTAATCGGGATAGGTATAGTCAAAAGGTTTCCAGGAGCCCTTGTCAAAAACAAGCGTTACTTCGGCGTATATATTTTTGCCGATGTATATGCGATGCGAGTAGTTCTTTGTTGTGGCTAAAATCAGTTTCGAAGGCTCAATTATACCCGGGTCGAGATTGATCGGCCTGAGTAAATCGGATGCGGATTGTTCGGCCAGCTTTTGTTCGAGCTTATTGGTTTTGAGTTTGATTTTGGAAAGCTTGCCGGGGTCAATGAGTTTTTCGATGCTGACGAACTGCCTTAGGATGTTTTCGCCGGTCTGGTCTTTGTAATAATCGGTCTGGTCGAACGGCCAAGCATCGCTTACAAAATCGGTTTTGCCGAAATTGGCGTTTATTTCTTCGAGCGCAGCCTTTAGACAATCTTCATCGGCTGCGAGGATGCCGATTATCAGTTTAGCAGGTTTTGGAGCGTTTAGTTTCCACATTTGAGTTTATTACCCGATTCAACAATTTAACTGTTTCTTCAGTGAGTCAACTATTTCGATAGTTTTATCCGCTGCTTCTTTAATGGGGACTTTTTGGCTTTGCGATTCTCGGCGCAGCTTGATTTCGACGTTGCCTTGCTGCACGGACTTTTGGCCGACGGTAACTCTTATGGGAATTCCGATAAGGTCGGCATCTTTGAATTTTGCTCCGCCACGCAAATCACGGTCATCCAGTAATACGTCAATATCTTTGCTGAGCAATTGCTGGTAAATCTCTTCAGCAACCTGAACGACTTTTTTATCGTCCTGATTGACGGGGGTTATCAAGACTTCAAATGGTGCGATGCTAACGGGGAAAATAATGCCGTTATCATCGTTGCCAAGCTCGATGGCGGATGCGACGATACGGTTTATGCCTATGCCGTAGCAGCCCATAAGACAGGGCTGTTCTTTTCCGGTCTCGTCGAGGAATTTGCAGCCAAGTTTTACGGAGTATTTTGTGCCGAGCTTGAAGACCTGTCCGACTTCAATGCCGTGTTTGAAGAGCAGTTTCCTGCCACCATGTGTATCACCTTCGACGGCGTTGCGGATACCGGAGACAATTACATTATCACCATTGAGCGGGAAATCCCGGCCGGGGACAACGTTTTTTATGTGGTAATCAGTTTTATTTGCGCCGGTAACGCCAACTGCCATTGCGGCAACGGCGTGGTCGATAATCATCTTGTCGATTTTTTCGGCCAAACCAATTGGGCCTGCGAAACCGACTTTGGCGCCGGTAACTTTTTCGATAGTGGCTTCAGCGGCAAGTTCAACGTGTTTGCCACTGAGGAGTTGTGTGAGTTTTTCCGGGTTCAGGTCGTGGTCGCCTCGGATGAGCGTTGCTATTACGTTATTACCGTCGGTGTGAATCAGGGTTTTAATCATATCCTTCGGCTGGGTTTTCAGGAAGGCGCAGACAGCTTCGATGGAGCCAACGTTTGGGGTGTGGACATCCTGTATCGGCGGGATTTTGCCGATGGTTTTTTCTTTAGGCAGAGGATCAACGGCGGTTTTTTCGATATTGGCGGCGTATGAGCCATCTTCGGTATAGACGATGATGTCTTCGCCGGATTCGCAGGGGATGGTGAACTGGTGCGAGCCGGAGCCGCCCATTTCGCCGGACTCAGCTTCGACAATAACATATTCAAGGCCACAACGTTTGAAGATACGTTTATAGGTTTCGTACATATTCCAATATTCTTTGTCGAGGCATTTTTCATTAGCGTGGAAGCTGTAGGCGTCTTTCATTATGAATTCGCGTGAGCGGATTGGGCCGAAACGCGGGCGGAACTCATCGCGGAATTTGAAGCTGATTTGATAGATATTCATCGGGAGCTGCTTATATGAATTTATTTCGTTCGCTGCGATACTTGTAACGACCTCCTCGGCGGTGGGAGCAAGGACATTTCCGCGGCCGTGGCGGTCTGTGAATGTCGCCAGCGTTTCGCCATAATCGACGTCTCTGCCGGTCTTCTGCCACAGCTCTATCGGCTGGACGGAGGGCATAAGAATTTCCTGTGCACCGGCCCTGTTCATTTCCTCGCGGACGATTGCGATGACCTTGAGCAGGCTGCGCCAGCCGAGAGGCAGATAAGCGTATGTTCCGCTGGCGATTTTGCGCATCAGGCCGGCACGGAGCATCAATTTATGGCTGGTTATTTCCGCATATGCGGGCACTTCCTTGACGGTTGGTATTAACATTCGGCTGTATCTCATATCTCGTATCTCGTATTGCGTATGTCGTATTGTGTCAATTCAAAGCTCACTATATAGCCCAAAATACGGATGGTTGCAAGAGTATATTTGGTATTGGAATATGCTGTTCGGTATAGGTCACGGCTTTTTTATTGATAATTGATAACTGATAATTGATAATTGCCTATCGGTTATAAATTATCAATTAACGGAGCTGACAATGGCACATAAATTCATCAATGAAATCGGGCCTGGTGAGGCAATCGACGATATATATATGGCAAAAGAGCCAATTCTGCGAAGCACAACGCGGGGCGATTTGTATATAGCGATGTTCCTTTGCGACCGCACGGGGCAATTGAACGGCCGGATGTGGCAGGCGACCGAGGCCGTTTACAACTCGCTGCCGAAGCCCGGTTTTGTCCATATAGATGGAAGGAGCGAGCTTTATCAAAACAACCTGCAAGTCGTTGTAAATAACATCAGCATCGTCGATGCAGGCAAAGTCCGCATTGAAGATTTTCTGGCGCGAACCGACAAGGACACAAAGCAGATGTTTGAGGAGGTAAAAAAGATTTTGGGAGGGATAAAACACCGCCAATTAAAGGCACTGGTGGGAGAATTTTCAGCCGATGCCGAACTGATGGAGAAATTCTGCACGGCTCCCGGCGGAACGCAGATGCATCATAATTATCTCGGCGGGCTGCTGGAGCATACCCACAATATGCTGCGAGTAGCTGTTGCGATATTACCTCTGTATCCGCAGGTGCAGGTCGATTTGGTTTTGGCGGCGATTTTTATCCACGATATGGGTAAAACCGAAGAGCTTTCGTACGATATGACCTTTTCATATACCGATTCAGGACAGCTAATCGGGCATATCGCAAAAAGCTATCTTTTACTGAACCAAAAGGCAAGTGCACTGGCTGCAAAGGGGACAAAGATTGATGATACGATTTTAGACGCTCTCGGACATATTATTTTGTCGCACCACGGCAAATACGAATTCGGCTCGCCGAAGCTGCCGGCAACACCAGAAGCGTTTATGGTCAACTATATCGACGATTTGGACGCCAAGATAAATCAGGTAACAGCAGCGATTGAAAATGAGCCGGGCGATTCAAACTGGACAGGTTACAAAAAACCTCTGGAAACACGGCTTTACAGGAAACACATCGAATGACAGGTAAGTGGGAACCGGGTGTTCTGCGATGTAAAGCCGACGTTTAACTAACGGGGCTTTGCGCGGAGTCTCGCTTCAGGACAACGCCGGAAAATCGCCAGATTTCCTCGAACTGCTTATAGGACAGCGACTTTTTGCCAATAACCGGGTCAGCAATAGTAACCATCCCGTCCGAGACTTCGATGACAGCAACGCAGTGGTCGGACAAAAATGCACTCTTTACCACAGCTAAGGTAAGACCAGCATCTTTCAGCTGACGAACCGAGTCGAATCGGCGGTACTGACATCTCAGACCCTTGTCACCGTAGCGGTTCTGAAGCGCTGTCTGGAGGCAGCCCGGCAAAGTTCCTGCGACGGGGCTTGTGTGAGAAAGTACAGCTATCTCCCCTTCCTGGGCAGGCAGCCCCAATTTCCTCAAAACCGTTACCGCCGCAGCGGGGGCACAAGTATAATCTGTGGTCTGAAAGCAAACACCGTCAGAATCAACCATAGTTGTGAGATTGGCCAAACGGCCCTCAATCAAAGCAGGAACAAGAAAAGGCAAAACCGAAAACCAAAATACAACCCCAGCCATCAGGATGTAAATTGCGACTTTCTCGAATTTGTAAGGCATCCGCGACATCGGAGCGGTCAAGCCCATTGTAACGGCTAAAGAAAAAATGACGAACTTTACCCGTCCTGCGGTAACCCAGACAAAAGGCGGCACAAAGGCCAGCGAATTAGAGTATCTGGTTATTGCCAGAAATACAATGAGCAAAAGGGACAGAAAGTAGCCTACTATCCAATAGGCCTTGCGAGGGCGAGAAAACGCTTTTCCGAGAAAAACGCCCAACAGAGCTACCAATATAATACCTACAGTTTCAAGCCAGGGGGTCATACATACCCTCCTTCAATTAAATTACCCCTATCAAACAGAGTCATTGTATCAAATCGATAGCTGTTAATCAAGCAAATTACCGGAAAGCTTACATATCTTCTTAATACAAAACAAGTTACGGTGTTTGCGTTTCAATGACCTAAAAAAAAGTAGGAATTGTGCGACAATCATCTTGACATCAAGTTGATGGTTTTGTAGGGTTATCATAGATAATTGTTGGAGCAAACGAGGAGTAAAAATATGCCGCCTTCTATTTCAATTCTATTTCTTTGCTTTACAAAAAGGGAAATCATCCAAACAAAACAACTTTTTAATTAGGAGGACTAATTATGAACAGAAAGAAAATGAAATTGTCGTTTCTCTGTGTAGTTTTGTTGTTTTTTGGTTCTTCAGTTATATCTTTTGGCGACTGGAACCCCGGTGAACCATACAAGATGCACTTTCCGCAGTTGCCGAACCCCATCGGCTGGGACGTTGCCTTCCGTAGTCCACCAGTACAATTAGAGTTGGCCGACGACTGGCAATGCACTGCGACCGGACCGGTCAGTGACATCCATTTTTGGATTTCCTGGCAGGGTGACTATGTGGGTTCACTCTCAGCAATTAGGGTATGCATTTATTCAAACAACCCCTATGGTCCCTCAGGCGGGTCGGAACCTAATGTGAAGCTGTATGACCGTATCTTTTTGGCCGGTCAATATACCGTACGCCATTACGGCACCGGAGAGGAAGGCTGGTACAACCCTTACACAGGTGCGTGGAATAAACCGGACCACTACAATTATTATCAGATTAATATCACTGATATTAACGAGCCGTTCATTCAGCAGGAGGGCACCATTTACTGGCTGGGTATCAGAGTCGCCCCACCCACCGGCGGCGTTGCAGGCTGGAAGACAGCACTGCCTCCGGTATTTATGGACACTGCTGTTTGGCGGCTGGCAGGGGGAGCGGCATCGTGGATGCCGTTGTATGACCCAATGATGCCTATGCCGCTGGACCTGGCATTTGTGATTACGGGCAAGTCAGAGGAGCCAAACTATGCCAAGCCATTGGAGCAGCATACGAAATGGTCGCAGCCGCCTATTGAGATTGACGCGAATTCGACCGTACCGACATACTGCGGCTGGGATGAGCAATCCCACGATGCGGTCGATACAGGCGCACCGACGGTGAAGATAGTTGCAGACGACTACCGCTGTATCGGCTCAATGCCTGTAACGAGCATCCACTGGTGGGGCTCATACTACGGGTGGGAAAGTCCTTGGGGTCATAACCAACTTCCGCCGGTTCTGCCCGAAAGATGGTGGATAGGATTCTGGAGCAATGTCCCCGCAAATGCGCCGCCGTATTACCTGCCGTATAGTTATCCGGATGTGCTGCTGCACAGTGTTACGATACCTGCAGGACGGGTCAAGTTCAGCGAGGTCGGTTCAGATGAGTATTACGGCTACCATCCTCATGATATCTGCTATCAATACAATGTTGATTTGAACCACGAGGAGATATTCCGGCAGGGTGACTTTAATGAGGTAACTTACGATAACATTTACTGGGTAAGTATTGTAGCGGAGTATAATGATGTGTCTCCGCCGGTGTACAAGTGGGGCTGGAAGACTCGGCCGATGTCGCCGATGTGGCCTGAGCACTGGATGGACGATGCCGTAACGTTTAATTTGCCAGGCAAGCCAGGGGAGGGTTTCCCTACCGACCCCTATTCCATAACACCGATTAAAGACCCTGTGTGGCAGCAAAGCGCAGATGTGGCGTTTGAGCTTGACACCGACCCGAACTACATCAAGTGGGAACAGAGGTATACCGGCATCCGTGACTGGCCGCATTACGAAGATGTGAAGAGTATGCTCAACGTATGGAATCCTGATGGTCAAAAGTTGGTTGCCGACGATTGGCGTTGCGTGCGAAGAACGCCGATTACGGCGATTGTATGGTGGGGCTCCTATATCGGCTTTACCTATGATGAGGCATGTAGTTACGACCCTCTGCATATAGAAATACCACCGACTCCGCCGGATAAATTCAGACTGACGATATGGACGGACGTAGCTGCCAACGACCCGTGCAACCACTATGGCTACAGCCACCCAGGCAAGGTAATCTGGCAGTATGACGCTAACAAATATGACGAGGTGCTGGTAGGGTATGACAAGCATCCTGAAAATTCCCCGCCATATAGAACTGAGCCTGTCTTCCGTTATTCGGTCAGGCTGCCAGAGGCGAACTGGTTCCATCAGCCCGATTTCAACGGGGTATTCTGGCTCAGTGTGCAGGCGGTGTATGACGTTTATGGTTCCCTCTATGACTGGGGCTGGACAAACCATAAGCACGCGTTCAACGACGATGCAGTAAGGTGTAATTTCTTCTACTTTGACCTCGACACCGGCCAATGGGCGTGGGACGAGGAGCTTCATGACCAGACTGGCGCAAGTGAGGATATGTCATTTATGCTGTTCACCGACCCCAATAAATGCGTCAACTGTGCCAACTACAACCTGGACAGCATTGTAAACTTCCTGGACTATGCCGACTTTGCGGATGACTGGCTCTGGGTCGGCCCGGCGGGCGGCTATAATAACTCGGACCTTGACTGTAATGGAATTGTTAACTTCTACGATTTGAAAATATTTGTCGACCAGTGGCTTGGCAGTTGTCCGTAAAAGTTCCTGGATAGTTACATTTGTTAAATTGAAAAGCTGTGGGCGGCTTCGGCCGTTCACAGCTTTTTCTTTTATTCCTTTGGGTAAATCCTCCTTCGCTAAAGCTACGGCGGACAAGATTGGGTTTGTTTGGGTTTGTTTTGACCAAGTGTCCATTGTTAATTTTTCGTTATAATTCGTTGTTTTTATTGAGGTTATAAACATTTGACTTTTTTGAAAATTGGCTTTGTTTCGCATAATTGATTCATTTTTGATTGATTTTTCCGTTCAGGGCAGAAAATCTCCGTGTCCGCAGAAGGCGGACAAAAGAGAAAAAACAGAACACAGTACTCAGAATACAGAACTCAGAATAAAGAAAGCATAAAAATCAAAACCATAAACAAATCCACTCCGCCAGAGGCGGAGAAATACCTCCCTCCCTGAAACAAAACGAACATGTGCGTTTGATGCGAAAATTATGGGGTTTTTGGAAGTGCGGTTTTGGCTAAGTCATTGCAACTAAAGAAACAAAAAAAATTCAAATCAGCCGTTTTTGGTGTGCAGGTACCTGCACTTTTGATTGATTTTTTAGCCACCCGTCTCGACTCAGCATCGAGCCGAGGCAGACAGAGTTCACAGAGATGAAGAGGATATCAAAAAAATAAGGTATCAGGAAAAGATAAAATATGTGGTGACATTTTGGCGTTGTAAAAAGACAGGTTTTGGATAATATTATAGTAATCAAAAGAAGAGTTGTTTTGCAGTGATAGAGGAATATGAGGAAGAGCCGCTGGTTATCCTGGTTTTTGAATGATTTGCCGGATTACTTTCTGATTATACTCTCGGTAATTCTTCTGTCGGCAGGTCTGGTACATTTTGTATATACATTCTACCTGTATGAGCAGGCTGAAGCACGGCACTTTACAATAGGATTCTATTGGTGGTTCAAGAGAATAGCCCAGGTTGTTAGCCCGCTTACATTCGCCTTGTGGTTAGCATTGTTCTGTTATAAAGACAGGATGCGCAAAAAACTTGAAACCATCGAGCACGCCAGCCGGATGAAAAAGGTTGTTTTTGCTTTTTGGTGGACTACGATTCTCGTCTTAGCGCCGTTCGCAGTAGAAGTTTTTACTACTTTCTATCACAATCCAGACAAATCAGTTTTTGATTTGATTATATTATCGCTCTTAGTTTTCTTTATAGTGTTTGCCGTAGTTACCTCACGGGCGGAACTGCGTTACTTTCGTAAGCAACCACTCTGTAACATAGCTGCGGCCGGTCTGCTTGAAAAGTATACTAAATTTCTCAATGAGCGAGACTTTGATAAATCGTATAATGCTTTAGTCAAAGCATGTGAAACTGCACCGGATGAAACCTTTCTCTGGTGTACATTAGCTTCTTTCTGTGAGTTCATTTGTAATAACGCAACTGAATCAGACAAGTATATGGCTAAAGCCGAAGAATTAATATTGACGAAGAAGGCAAACAGCAATGGCGACAAGGCCTGCTATTTCAATTTTCTCGGCGGGATACTATACGGAAGGGGAGAATACGAAAAGGGGTTGGAGTATATGAAACAGTCCATTGATATTGAGCCTAACCCCAGACGGGTTAAAACATACGAGGAGAAACTTTCGGAATTTAAGACCAAGCAACAAAATACCCAACTCTAAATACTGAGTTGTCGGAATGTATTTTTGGGGGGGGTAGCAACGACAAACCCTAACCTTATCCCTGGTTTTGATGTGCGTATATATAAAATTGAAGAGCGGGGTATTTGGGTTTATAATAAGCAGATAAATGAAAAACGGAACGAAGATATACACGGTCAGCCAGGTCAACACGCTTATCAAGACAGTCTTAGAAAATAATCTGCCCGGGCGGTTGACAATCACAGGCGAAATCACGGACTGGAAGCTGCACCACAGCGGGCATTGTTATTTTTCACTGAAAGACGAAAACGCGGTGCTGCCCTGCGTTATGTGGAAGAGCAATTTCAGCAAGGTAAAATTCAAGCCGGAAAATGGTATGGCGGTTTTTGGTACGGGGTTTATAGATGTTTATGAGCCGCAGGGCAAGTTCCAATTCTATGTTGAAAGGATAGAGCCGGCCGGCGTCGGGGCACTGCAACTGGCTTTTGAGCAGATGGTCAGACGGCTCGAAGCACAAGGGCTTTTCGATGAGGCGCATAAAAGGCCTATTCCGCAGTATCCGCAGAGGATAGGGATATTGACCAGCGAATCCGGAGCGGCGATAGAAGATATTAAAGACAGCATCTGGAACCGCTGGCCTTGCGTTAGATTGTTTTTCTATCCGGTGCCGGTGCAGGGCGAAGGGGCGGCGGCGGAAATTGCAGCAGCGATTAGAGATGTAAACAGACGCAACCGAACGCTGCGACTCGATGTTTTGATTGTCGGCCGAGGCGGCGGGTCGATGGAGGATTTGTGGGCGTTCAATGAGGAGGTTTTGGCGCGTGCGATTTTCGATTCGAAGATACCTGTCATAAGCGCGGTCGGCCACGAGGTTGACGTCACAATTGCAGACTTGGTAGCCGATGCGAGGGCTTCTACGCCGACCAAAGCCGGTGTCGTAGCAGTTCCGGATATGCAGGAAGTTCTCAAACAGGTAGATTATCTTGGTGAAAGACTGGCGTATAGAGTGACTTCGCTCATCCATAATGCCCAGCAGCAGACAGATGAGTTTTTTATGAGGTTATCAGGTTCGTTTAAGCAAATTCTTGCAGATGTGAGGTCGGGATTATATGCAATAGAAGAGCAGGTAAGAAAAATCGAGCCGCATCGGCTTTTAGGCAGGAAAACTGTCGATTTGAATGATTGGAAAAATCGGGCAAGTACAGCGGTGCGAGCGATTATGAATAAACTCAAAATGCAGCTTACGGAGCAGAAGAGCCGTTTGGCAGGATTGAATCCCAAATCGGTTCTGCAGAGGGGATACAGCATCACCATCAACAAAAGAAACGGTCTTTTGGTGAAGAATTCGGCGGATGTCCAAATTGCGGATTGCATAATTACCGAGCTTGCCGGCGAGAATTTGATTGAAAGTAAAGTGACAAACAAGCAAAATAGAAAGGATTAACCGCAGAGAGCGCAAAGACCGCTGAGAAAAGTAAATTTAAAAACAAAAAATGTAATTCTGCGAACTCGGCGACCTCTGCGGTAAAAAATCGAAGAGTAATTAAACCGAGGTCTGATTATGGCGAAAAACGAGAATAAAAATGATATCGGCAAAATGAGCTTCGAAGAGGCAATTAAGGAGCTGACCGATATTGTCAGCAAAATAGAGCAGGGCAAAATACCGCTGCAGGACAGTCTCGAACAATACGAAAAGGGGATGGCCCTGATTAAGCACTGCAAAGGCATACTGGAAAAAGCTGAGAAGCGGATTGAGACAATATCGAAAGAAAAGGATTAACCGCAGAGAGCGCAAAGACCGCTGAGAAAAGTAAATTTAAAAACAAAAAATATAACTCTGCGAACTCGGCGGCCTCTGCGGTAAAAAATAGAAGAGTAATATTAGCGAGAGTGGCGGAACTGGCAGACGCGCAAGGCTTAGGACCTTGTGGGTGAAAGCCCGTGGAGGTTCGACTCCTCTCTCTCGCATTTTTAAACGACTATCGAGCTATTTACCCAAGGCCTGTTTCAAGCCCATTGCGTGCTCCTGACGGGCAAAGAAAATCATCTCGGCTGTTTTTGGCATTACGTGGAGTTTTTGCGTGCCTGTCGGCGTCTGTCCTGTTCTTTCAGGAAGCGTTTTCGGATTCGAATCGAATTGGGGCAAATTTCAACAAGCTCATCGGCCTGGATGTACTCCATCGCTAATTCGAGACTCATTTTTCTTGCAGGGCGGACCTGTGCCGCGTCATCTTTGCTGGCCGTACGCATATTGCTCATCTGCTTGACCCTTACCGGATTTACAGGTATGTCGTTATCCTTGCAGTGTTCGCCGACTACCTGGCCTGCGTAAATCTCTTCGCCCGGCTCAACGAAAAAGATGCCGCGGTCGTATAAGGCGTCAAGAGCATAAGCCGTTACCCGGCCGGCGTTGGTTGCAATCATAACGCCTGCCTTGCGCTGGGGAATCGAGCCTCGCATCGGCTCGTATCTTTCAAACGAATGATGCATAATGGCCTTACCCTGTGTTGCGTTCATCATCCTTGCGTGAAGGCCGAACAGGCCCCGCGACGGTATAAGAAATTCCATGTGAATAAAATCGCTCGTACCGGTTTTGGCATCTACTTTCATTACTTCGCTTCGCCGCTCGCCCAGAAGACTCATTATGGCACTCTGGCAATCGATGGGGCAATCGACCGCAAGCAATTCTATCGGCTCGTGGTGAATACCATCGACCATTTTCAAAATTACCTCCGGTTTGCCGACACAAATCTCGTAACCTTCACGCCGCATATTCTCCAGCAGGATACCGAGATGCATCAGGCCTCGGCCTGAGACAATAAATTCCTCCGGCGTCAGGCCCGGGGCGACCCTTAGCGCGACATTATGCTGAAGCTCCTTTTCGAGCCGTTCGCCGATTTGCCTGCTGGTTACGTATTTGCCGTCTCTGCCTGCAAAAGGCCCATCGTTGACCCTGAACGTCATCGACATCGTCGGCTCATCGACGGCAATAACGGCAAGTTTCGAAGGATTGTCCGCGCAAGCAATTGTGTTGCCGATATCAACAGGGTCAAGGCCGGATACCGCACATATATCGCCGGCCAAGACGGTTGGGACCTGCTTTCGGCCAAGGCCGTCAAACAGATGAACCTGCAGAACCTTCTGCAGGGTGTGCACGTTATCGGCGTCAATTACCGTAACGTTCTGACTCTCGCTTATTTGCCCCGCGAAGACCCTGCCTACCGCGATTTTTCCCACATAATCCGAATATTCGAGACTGGTTACGAGCATCTGCAGCGGGGCATCAGGATTGGCCTTCGGTGCAGGGATATTTTTTATGATGGTCTTAAATACCAACTGCATATTGCCGGTCTTTTTGTCGGGGTCCGTTGTCGCCCAACCCTGCCTTGCAGATGCGTAAACAACAGGAAAATCGAGTGCCTTATCGTCGGCGCCGAGCTGAACAAGCAAATCAAATACTTCGTTGACGACATCGTGGGGGCGGCTGTTTTCGCGGTCAATCTTATTGACTACAACTATAGGTCTTAGTTTATTCTCAAGGGCCTTGCTCAGGACAAATCTTGTCTGCGGCATAGGGCCTTCAAAGGCGTCAACCAAGAGCAGGACGCCGTCTGCCATTTTCAAAACACGTTCGACCTCGCCGCCGAAATCGGCGTGGCCCGGCGTGTCGATTATATTAATCTTGTATTCGGTACCCTTGCTGTTCGTGTAGTAAATCGCACAGTTTTTGCTGAGGATTGTTATGCCGCGCTCGCGTTCGATAGGATTGGAATCCATAATCAAGTCGTGCTTGCTGCCAGCCAGCTTGTCAAGCTCCTCAGTCCGAAACGTGCCGGACTGGTACAGAAGCTGGTCCACCAGCGTCGTTTTTCCGTGGTCGACATGAGCGATTATCGCTACATTACGAATATAATCCGAATACATAAAAAAATCTCAAAAAGGATTGGTCAATAATCAGGATTTGTTTTAATCCCAGTTATGAAAGTGAGTCATTTTACATTGTTTTTTATAAATGTCAATATAAAATAGATGGGAGAAATGGTGATTTGACACTTTGGCCTGCATTAACAGCACACTAAAGGAAAATGATGTTCAGGGAGGTAAAAATATGGTCGATTCTCTTTTTCATCTCAAGCAGAAACAGACCAGCGTAAAAGTTGAGATTGTAGCAGGGATGACGACGTTCCTGACGATGGCCTACATCATTTTTGTGAATCCTGCAATGCTAAGCAAGACGGGAATGGATAAAACCGCCCTTGTGGCTGTTACCTGTTTAGTGACGGCGATTGCGACTGGCATCACGGGGGTTTTCGGCAAGGCACCGATTGCAATGGCGCCGGGGATGGGGCTTAACGCGTTTTTCACATATACGCTTGTGCTGAGCAACAAGATGAGCTGGGAAACTGCGCTGGGGGCGGTGTTTCTTTCGGGACTATTATTTTTGCTGCTTACGCTGATTGGTCTTCGCAAGAAACTTGTGGAAGCGATACCGCCCGGGATTATCGCTGCGATATCGGTTGGAATAGGTCTATTTATTACATTTATCGGATTAGTCAATCTTCACATAATAGTTCATAATGAGGCAACACTTGTTTCGGCAGGCCCACTGGGCGCCAAGACGCTGATAGGACTTGCGGGGCTGTTGTTTATGCTGTTTTTTGAAATGAAGAAGATAAAGGGGTCGCTGCTGATAGGTATAGTGTTTTCCACACTTCTGGCAATTGCTTTTGGGTACGTTAACTGGCCGGGGCAGTGGGTTTCATTCCACGTGGACATCAGGCCGATTGCGTTTCATCTTGACGTTTTAGGCGCTCTGAAGTGGGGACTGTTCGGCAGCATATTCAGTTTGATGTTTATGAATATGTTCGACGGTATCGGAACATTGGTTGCCTGTTGTCACCAGGCAAAAATGGTCGATGAGCAAGGAAGAATAAAGGGTTTGGACAGATTGTTAGCGATAGACGCATTTGCGGCTATGATAGGTGCGGTGTTCGGGACGTCGACTACCACTGCATATATAGAGTCAGCGGCGGGAATTGAGCAGGGCGGACGGTCGGGATTGACGTCGGTTGTAACAGGGATTTTGTTCCTGCTTGCGATATTATTTGCACCACTGGTGGGTGTGGTGCCCGAGTACGCGACGGCGCCGGCGCTGGTTATGGTGGGGCTGTTTATGATGAAGGAAGTGCGGGTGATAAACTTTACGGATATCGAGGAGGCGTTCCCGGCATTCATTATTATCGTGATGATAGCGCTTAGCTACAGTATCAGTACGGGTTTGGCATTTGGATTTATTTCCTTTGTGCTCATCAAGTCAGCCGCCGGCAAGGCAAGGGAGATCAAGCCGACAATGTGGGTTATTGCGATTCTGTCAATCCTGTTTTTGACAATGGACCGCTTCATCGGTATGATTGAGTACTTGAGAACTCTTATAGATTAAAGGATAAAGGAGAAAATGCCTATGCTAAAGAACATTGTTGTTTTACTAATAGTGCCGATATTATTGCTTTGCTATTGCAAAGGCAGCGAACAAAGCGATTCCAAGGCAGCAGGAGGTGAAAAAATGGAAATCAAAGTTACAAGTTCTGCATTTGCCGAAGGCGGTCTGATTCCGGCAAAGTACACCTGCGACGGTTCGGATATTTCCCCGCCGTTGCAGTGGGAGGATGTGCCCAAAGAAACCAAGAGCATCGCCCTGATATCTGATGACCCCGACGCACCGATGGGGACATGGGTGCACTGGGTTATATTCGGCCTGCCGGCCGAGACCAGAGAGCTTAAGGAGAACATTCCCCCCGATAAGACTTTGCCTAACGGAGCCAAGCAAGGTCTTACTGACTTCGGCAGGATTGGCTATGGCGGCCCGTGCCCGCCGAGCGGCACGCACAGGTACTTCTTTAAAATTTACGCACTCGATACGAAACTTGACCTTGCCGCCGGCGCCACGAAAAGCCAATTGCTCAAGGCAATGGAAGGACACATTCTCGGCCAGGGACAGCTAATCGGCAAATACAAAAGGCAATAAAATTCCGGCTTGTTGTCTGTTATTTAGTGACTTGATTTGCAAACTCAGAGTTTTTGCATTACAGCGGTTGTCTGCATCCCAATCAGCATAAGATAGTCCAAATCGCTGAGACTGTAGTGCTCATCACGAAAAGTGTTATTAGCATATAACACACCGAAACAGCCGGCCGGGCCAACAATAGGCGCTATCACCACAGAGCGAATCTGGCCTTTTTCTTCCTTGCTCATATCTTTTGAAAAGATAAAAAGCAAGAAGTGGTTTTTCTCAATCGCCTCATTGATTTTTTCATTGAGTTTTACGTGGTTCAGCTCCAACGCCTGGCCGTCGCGGTTCCTCCCCGCGTGACACGTCATCGGTCCTGCAGGCTCACTTCTCAACGCACACCAGCTATGATATGTGCTGAGCTGCTTTGATGTAATATCCAATAAGGCCAGCAGCAGCTCATCCAGGTTGCCGGCTTTGCTGATTGCCTCGTTGGCCCGTAACAAATCCACCGCCCTGTGAGCCGGCAATCTTATAGCAGGAGCGTCCGGCGTATCTAATTTTCTTTCTATAATCTGTGGGGCACCGGCGGGTACTGCGAGCGTATCTTCCAAATGAATTGGTTTCTCAGTCTCAGCATCTTCTTTGAGATCGACTTCGATAGTATAATCAGTTATACGAAGGCTGTCACCAGTCTTAAGCTCTACCTTGTGAATCGCCTTGTCATTCAGATATGTTTTGTTCGCCGAGTCCAAGTCCTCGACCGTCCATTTCCCATCCTGGGTATTAAAGATTACGGCGTGCTGTCTTGAAACCGCCCTGTCAGGCAGAAAGACCTGGCTGTTTTCATGTCTGCCTATATAAATAGGCCCCTTGGCGAACCGAAATTCATTGACAGTTCGGCCATTTTGCTTTACAACCAAACGCACTGGTTGTCCTCCCTATATTTTGGATTATAAAACTCGTATACTCTGTATATTATGCACAATTTGGCATAGTTTGTCAAGTTAAAACAACTGCCGGATAGCTCTAACGATGGGTATAAAGGAAACCTCCAAAAAAAATTTCGGACGTGCCGTGATGTGGGTTGTGCTGGCGATGGTGGTATTATTGATTTTTCTGTCTGTTTACGGTGCGTTTCTCGGTCCCTACCAGGCAAAAAACTTTTTTAACTCCCCTGCGATATCTGCTTATTGGCTAACTTTAATGGCTCTTTTGATAGCGGCTTTTGTGACATTTCGCCGACTGATTCGACTGCCCGGCCCCTTGCTGACACACGCCGGCTGCACCCTTATTCTTGCAGGTGCTCTGTGGGGCTCAGTTACCGGACTTAAAATCCACAGCCAGCTATTTGGAACCGACAAAATCCAAACAGGTCAAATGGCAATCCTTAAAGGAGACGTCGAAAACCGCATCACACTCGAAGACGGCAACCATACCAAAGAGCTGCCCTTCTATATAAAACTTACGGACTTCCGGATAGAATATTACAAGCCTGAATGCCTCGAAATCCTGACCGCACAGGGCCGGAGTAAAATCCCCGCTGAAATCGGCAGCGCATGGTCCATAAGCCCTGATTCAGGCACCGTAACGATTACAAGGGTATTCGAGAATTTCAAAATATCAATCGATGGCGGCAGTAAAACTGTTATCGACGACCCACGGCCTGGTTACAATCCTGCCCTTGAGGTTCGGATTGAAAGCCCCGATGGGGTTGTAACTACCAAATATGTTTTTGAGCGTTTTCCGGGCTTCATCCACCCCGAAGATAAATTCCTGCTGAGGTATCACAGGGCAATCCGAGATTATATAAGTGACGTTCAGGTCATTAAGGATGGAAAAGTTGTCGCTGAAAAGGCCATCAAAGTAAATCACCCTCTGCACTTTGGCGGGTATCATTTTTACCAGCGCTCTTATGATACCGAGGCGCACAGATACACTGTTCTTTCCGTCGTTTCCGATACAGGTCTGGACCTTGTCTATGCCGGGTATCTGATGCTCGGCATCGGCGTCTTCTGGCATTTCTGGATAAGACATATTTTTACAAAAGGAAAGTTAAAAAGCGAATAAATGGAAATTAAATACACAATTGGTGGTTTGCTGATTTACATTACTATCGCTGCGTATCTGCTTGCGTTCGTAGCTGCATTGCTGCGCCGCACGAATGTCGGCAACATCTTATACATATTCGGCTTTACAGTTGCAGTCATAGCTTTCGGGTATCGCTGGTATCACGTTCGCCATATACCCTTTCAAAATCTTTTTGAGGTGTTCCTGAGTTTGGGCATGATAACTTATCCGGTGTCACTATTTTGCCGACATATCCTGCGTGTAGGTGGGTTATCAGCCGATATGCTCATAGGAGCGATAGTTCTTTTGCCGGCCGGTTTTGTCTTTGATGCTGAGCCGCAGCAACTGCCGCCGGCCCTGCAGAGCTGGCTCTTCGCACCCCACGTTGCCGTCTATATGCTCTCATACGTTTTTATGGCAAAAGCCGCCTGCCAAGCCGTTTTTCAGCTTACCGGTTTTAATCAGAAACCAAACGAGAATCTTCTGCCTTATGAAGATGCGACCTACTGCATGATTCGCGCCGGCTTTCCGTTATTGACGCTTGGCCTTGTCCTCGGAAGCATCTGGGGGCAACTTGCCTGGGGTGATTATTGGGGTTGGGACCCAAAAGAACTCTGGTCTCTGGCGTCCTGGCTGGTTTACGTCGGATATTTCCATTTCCGCTATATGTTTGGCAAAACCCGACCGCGCATCAACAGCATTTGGGCCATTACAGGTGTGGCGGTCATTGTGATAACCCTGCTTTGGGTGAACCTCTCTAAACTCTTCATCGGCCTGCACACCTACGCAACCTGACATCGTTTCGACCAACAGTTGCGAAGTATCAGAAAGCGACTGGATACCCGTGGAAAGTAAAACAAACTCAAATAGCTATTCAACACCTGCCAACCAGTTATTGGTAAGCTCTCGCAAATCATCCAATCTCACCTGACCATCGCCGGTAAGGTCAGCCCTGCCGCAATCGCCGCAGTTAGACTTCAGCCACCATTGGGCAAACATAGCGAAATCGACCATATCTATATTTCCATCGTCGTTGAGGTCTTCGAGTGGATATGGCAACTGATACCAGAAAGCCACGGATGTCCACCGGGAGCCGGTGTTAGCATATCTACATTCGACATTGACCTCAATAGAGCGCGAAAATGGTATGCAGTCCGCAATCCGCCAACGATATTGGTCAGCCCTTGCCAGGAAATCTTTTTTATTCACATAAAGGCTTCCATTAAGAGGGCGGGTTGCTGACTGGGGATATACGCCCTCGGGTTCATCGGGTTGTATAGCAACCCAATTGTAGTAGGCGCCGCCATTATAGGCATCTTCCAACCCCGTTCCGTATTGTGTCATCGTGCCATCTACGGTGATGACATCATCTCCTTCCAGCATATAAAAGCTGTTAGAGTCCTGTTCCACATAGGGCAGGTCACCAATATAGTGCCCTCGCCCAGTTGTAGACAGCAATGTGTGATAAATCTGTCCTGACTGTTTCGTTGAGGTATTCTCTACCGCATGCAGATAGCACATGTCCCTGTCGATAGCCTTGGCTTCGTATTCAATTTTTGCCAGGTTCACAAAAATTGGCTCATCGGTAGTATTATACAGTTGGACTAATGCGGATTGGTGAAACGGCATCGGCCAATAGCAGTAGAATCCGTCATTTGGGTCGGTGCCTAAGGGGATGCTCCTGTAAGAGGCTCGTTCTCTGCCAGCTCCAAAAAAGTGTGCAATAGAAGCATCAATAGCCGGTGCTTGTCTGCCATCATAGAATACCTGCAGCCGCAGTCCCTCCAATTCGTCATCATTAGCGTCATCCATTCGTATGTTAAGCTTTCTAATCAGGCCAGGGCCCGTCAAGCTGGCCAAAGTAATGCTCGAATCGGGGCCAATCATCGCAGCAGGAACATTAACATCGACTGCCGTTGGGCTGTTGCCAGCCGGATGTTGGCCAACATTATTGAATAGTGACACCGCCTCAGAGCGGGCTTGCTCCTGCTGGGGCGTGAGTTGGCCGGTGTATGAATCAATAGTTGTACCTTCTGGAAAGGTATGATAGGTATACTGGTAATAGTGGTGGTTGGCCCAGGGGGGGAATTGCCTTGTTTCTCGTTTCGATACGCAGCGATTGAGCAAAGGGAATCGGCTCGTAACAAACCTGCCCACCGGCGCAGGTAGTAATCAGCGGAGCAGCAAAATAACTGAACGCTCCACCCATAATAGCATTGCTGTCGGTATCAATCCTCGGTGTCGCTTCACCATCAAAGAACATCCGTACAACGAATTGTCGGCGAGCCATCACATGCGGCATCCAGAAGCGATAAATTATTCCCGGCCCTTCGATTGTTTTGACAATAGCATTAACATCTTCTGTAATTAACCCCGGCGGGGATTCATAATGGCTGTAGTCATTATTTCCCCCGCTCCGGTCGTAACTGGACGCCAAACCTGATTCAACACCGAGATGTAGACGTGCCCAATCCTCCCACCCAGTATAAGCCTCATAGCCTGCAGGAGCTCCCACGCAAACGTGCGAAGCTGTCATCGCTGCTACCAATGCCGCCAATACAGATATTGCTTGCTTGTTCGTTGTTCCTCCTCCTTCAAGATTAAAGGCAATACTTTACTTCTTGAATAATATAATTTTACTATTTACAGGGACTAAAATCAAGGTTTTTCGGAGATAATAAGCGATGAACAAGGATAACACTGTATCCCAAATCAGTT
>JBAPXT010000055.1:0-6254 GCA_049284355.1 Sedimentisphaerales bacterium | reverse complement strand
CAACCCGTTCGGTGGAACTCTGGAGATTTTTGCACCGTCGACAGTAGCTCCGTTCCGCTTTGCCGGCCAATACTACGACACTGAAATCAGCCAGTATTACCTCCGTGCCCGCCAATATGACCCGTATATTAGTCGGTTTACAAGCCGAGACCCTGTATTTGGGCAGTTCCAGGAGCCGTTGACATTGCACGTATACCTTTACTGTCAGAATAATCCAATTAATAAGTTGGATCCAAAAGGAGAATTCCCTTGGATACCTGTTGTTGGCGGCGCATTGACTGTCGGTGCTGCACTTTATGCTTTAAATTATTATTGGGATTTTTTTGACATTCAGGGACTGACCTTTAGGAGAATACAAGATAAGGATATTCAGAGTACAATAGAACACTACTCTTATGCACGACAGGTACTACTCGATTTACAGGAGGAAAACCACGGGATAAGAACGGAGGCCCAGTTGAACGAAACCCTCGAAAGCAGAGGAGTATATGCGGTGGGTTTATTTGGCTCTGGAGTTGTAGGTAGAGGACGTGAGTTATCATATGGGCAAAGGAAAATAATCGACCATTTTGAAAGTAGGAAATGGATGGCCGAACACCCAGATATCTTTAGCTTATTTCCAAAAGGTTATGAATATCGTTTAGATCCTCAAGGATATATGCAGCGTGAGATCGAAGCGGAACCGGAAAGAATGCGTGTTGTTATCTCAGAATTGGATGCAGAACGTGTAAGAAGGCTAATAGAAATGGATTGAAGTCTTACTATGGAGTTTAAAGATGAGTCTTAATCTTAGTAAAAAGATAATTTGGCAAAAGTTAGTATTAATTTTTTCTTTTTTGTTTATTTTACATTTCCTTATCTCTATAAAAACGTGGGTTCAATTTGAGATATGGATACCTAAATTTAAGCTGGAAGATAAGAATATAAATTGGCGTGCAATGGTTGCCGCCATTCCAAGTGTTTTATTGTTTTTTGCCTCTGTAGCAGTTTTCCTGATGATATATAAAAGAAAGAGATGGGCTGCATTATTCTTGTTGTTATTATTTCTTGCTTCAATCACTTGTTTTTATGTAGAAACCCAAAATGACCTCTATCAAATGGAGACACCTGCTTATCATATAGGCTCAAGATATTCACTTATTGCTATTGGTAGGAGGTATCATTATTGGAATTGGTGGTGGTATACGGAAACAAAAAGTTTTGAAGAATTAGAAAAAGAAAGAAAAGAGTAATAAGCAAAGAGAATTTCCCAGGCAATATTGCGGGAATTAGACCTGAACGATAATATGGATATCAAAAAGACTTACATCTACGCCAACAGCGAAATCCTTGCTCAGCACAACGGCGATGGTAATCGTTATCTCTGCAGACCGTTTGGCAAACGGTAATTTTTAGATATGAAAGGCGGGGAAAATTATGAATAGTTTCCGGCTGAAAATAACAGGAGCAGTGGTTTTGACTTTGGTTGCTACTATTGGAATTTATGTTTTGTGCCCTCCTAAAACAAAACCAATTGCTAAGTTCAAAGATACTAAGCACTTACAGAAAGACGAAAAACACGTGCCGAAGATAGCCCGCCATGACGGGATGTATCCGAAGAACTCACAGGCAAGGAAATTCCATGGCGAGCCGCCTAAACTTAGCCAGAAACAAAATTATTTTAGCGACACAGAAACAGGCCTTCGGTATCCGGACAAATTGCAGGCCAGAAGTGGCGACCAACAGCTATACAAAGTGCCGGGGCGGTACTACAACCGAAACAGATATAATGCCATCGACGTTCCGCATCTTGGTATTGCCGATAGCGAACCGCTGTCTGAACCGCTGCAGTGGCAGCCGGAGCAGTCCAACATCAGGAACGAAGCAAAAAACCTTGAATTTCTGGAGAGCTTAAAGCTTAGAAAGCCGGTTGAGCGACGCGGTCTTGGCCCGCCGGAAGGCGCTGAGCTTAAAATCTCGGAAGAGCAAATGAAAAAAATGAATGAAGCTGCTCTGTTGCATATACTTGAGGAGTATAAAGACAACCCGAAGCAAGCTGAGCAGATAGAAAAGATACTGCTTGAGAGACTCAAACACTTCCAGGAACAATCTAATGCTGCTGATAAAGAGACAAGCGAGAAAAAATAGCACACCCGTCGCCTGACAGGGCTGCTTTTTATCACCGGTTAGCATTTGTAATAGCAGGGGTATGCCAGCAATTATGTATCAACCTTTCGATCGTGACAATTTCATTCCATTTTCTATCTTGTCAGACGAAATTCATGTTTCCCTATGGATATCAGCTTGTCTGGCAAGGAGTGCGCGAGAAATTCTTAAGCCTCAACCTTACATCTGCTCCATGAAAGAAACTAAGAGTTCTCTAACTGTGGAACCGCCATGGGTTAAGAAACTCCTTGCTCTTGCTGATGAAGAAGGGGAGCGATCTTCTGGACAGAAATAGGAAAGTTTGTATTTCTTCCAGTTTCTTCGTTCATGATTTTCGCCACCAGTTTGGCAAAATCTGGATGGCTCGTTATCCTGTCCATCAACTCATCTGCTTTTTGCCTTCTTTCATCTAATTTTCGTGCAGCCTCATCTGAAAGAGGAAAGCCGCACTTGCCGCACTGAATCGAGGCTGGAGTGTTTTCCAGATAGCATCTTGGACAATAGATGACATCGACCGCTTTGTTATTTTGGATATCAATCTTCTTTTTGCCAAATACGGCGAGAATCTGGTCATCAACCTGCCTGCCGCTAAGGTGCATATAAACAGCAGCAGTTCTTCCGCCTTGCTTCCAGCCAAAATGCTCGTTCATAACCGCTTCTGTCAGTCTGGGAGCATAATATGTTGCAAGCGAATGCCTCATCAGATGCGGCCTGATGAGCTTGTCTATTTTTGCCCTTCTTGCCAGACCTCGAAGCATTTCATGGGCCCAGTCATAGCTCAAATGCTCATTGGGAATTTCATGGCGTACCTGTATATTTATCCATATCGGTGCATCAGGGCTTTTGTTGGGGTGGACATCCATCCAGCCTGACAAGGCAACACTTGCAGCAGGGGTCAGCCGTATCCTGCGCGAGCCGGTCTTTCCATCCACCAAAATCTGGCAGGTATACTTGTCGAATATCACGTCTTTCCGCCTTAGGGGGAGAAACTCGCCAATTCTGCAGCCGGAGCCAAATAAGCCGAGAATGAAGGCCCTGTCGCGCATGTTGCTCGCAAGGCCGGCAACCTTATTCACCTCTTCCGGAGTCCAGATGTCCTTTGGCAAAAGGCCATTCTTGCTCTTCCTGCGCTTGATCCAGCTCACTTCGGGCGGATATGAAGCTTGTTTTAACTCACTTGGCATCAATTCCGGGTTTTTTAACCATCGCCAGAACTTTTTTATGGTGATTTTGTAACTTTCAATGGTTTGCTCTGCATAACCTTCCGCTAAAACTCCTCTTGCATGCCGTTTAATTCTAAGACCCTTTATTTTCTCCACGAGGTCAACAATATCGTTTCTGGCAAGACTTTCGAAGGGTTTATGGTCCAGCCAGATGGAGATTCTGTACATGTTGCCAAGCAGCACGCTGACCCTTCCTAAGCAGAGTTCTTCGGTTACTATGCTCCTGTAGAAATCCAGGAGCTTGCTTCGATTGGGCTCAGGCACCGGCTGGTCGTACATTGGGTCGGAGTCTTTTGTGCCTCGCTTGATTGGCTCACTCTTTATTCTCGCCAGTAAAGTTTTTATGGTTCGGTCTTCACTATGCAGATATAACCTGTTCATACCCAAAACCTCAGATGCTTCTATTTAAGGGTTGCATCCGCGGTGTGCCAAGCATACTCACCCTGCATTTATTTACGTTTGGGTGCATTTTCGAGGCAAAGCCACAATGCGTGGGGAATTTGGGAAACGCTGCAAAGATGCCATCTGATTCGCACCAGCAAACCTGATTGAGTGTGCATTTGCGGCGCAGACCGGAAATGCCTACGGTATGTGGGATGCATTGCAAAGATGCGGCTTGATTTACAGTGCCGATGCAACATGATTTTTGTATTACTTTATTGGTTGAACTAATATATAAAGTTATTCGAGAAGTTGCGATTGTGTCGACGAGGCTTGCAAATCATGCCGATTAGCCCTGCTAAGATTAGGCTGGTTAACACGAAAGCCTTGTCGTGCCCGACAAAATCAACACATTCCTAACAGTATTTGGAGAACGCGTTAATTTTACGTCCTCAAAGGGGAGCTTTACGCGACACAGCTATTGAACTGAAAAAGAAAACAGCTCTTGAAAGGAAAAAATCCAACAGTAAAATCACAGTAAAGAGACTAAAGTCGCCTCCTAATTCAAAGGCAAATTTATCTCTCTTTACGATGTACACTAATGACTCATACGAGACCAGCATAATAAGAGGCAGATGAAATGGTAAAAAAAGTTGCAACACCAAAACAAACGAGTGGTGATGGGTTCTCTTTCGAGAATAAAGTAGCCACATATTATGCAATAAAAATGTTCCTTGCCGATAAGGCTTTTGAGGCAGAGAAAGGACAAATATATAGGATCGATTTCCAGGTGCGTAATAAAGGGTGGTATTTAGACGACATACTCTTAACACTTCGACAAAATGGCAATGAAACACATGTTGCGCTATCAGTCAAAAGTAATATTCAATTCTGGAAGAAATCAGCACCATCCGATTTCGTAGAGGCGGTATGGGAGCAGATTCTTCATAAAGACAGCGACGTATTCAAAACGGACTCTGATATGATGGGCTTGGTTACTGTTTGCCATCCTATTAACCAAAAAAACGCTATTCAAGAGATTCTTAAATTTGCTAAAAGTCACGACCCTCAACAATTAGAGCAGACTTTAAAAGTGAAAGGTTATACATCTAAAGAAGTGTGTTCTTTATTCAATAGCTTTAAATGCCCAGATACTTTGGTGGGTTCGAATACAAATAATCTGAGTCCAGCAGATATTCTGAAATCTTTATATGTAATCGAATTTGATTTTGAGAACGATATTTCAGGAAAAGAGGGCATAGCTATATCTGATTGCCTAAAGTTGCTTAGGAACGGTTCTAATCAGGAAGCCATAAAATTATGGCACACGATGCTTGAGACAGTAAATGCTATAAGGATTAAAGGCGGGTACGTTGACAGAGATGTTTTAGTAAAAAAAATAAAGTTTTTATATGATCTGAAAGATTTTCCAGATTATGCGGGTGATTGGCAATCCTTGCGTAGTTGGTCAATTGAAAACATAAAAGCAATTCGAGATAAAATCGGAGGCACTCTAAATTTACAAAGAAACAAACAGAAGAAAGATTTATCAGAGAAGCTAGATAACTCAAAAACTCTGGCTTCGTTAGGAACATCTGGCATTGGGAAAACTGTTCTTGCAAAATTGCTTGCACAAGACCTTCATCAAAGTAATACTGTCATTTGGTTGAGTGCCGATGCTTTGAAAAAAGGCATTATCTCCAGTCCCAATCAGATTACAGGCATAAAACATTCTCTAATCGAATTGATATCAAATTTCACTAGTCCCAAAGGGTTGATTATATTAGATAGGATAGAGCGATTGCAGGGCGAAAGCGACCTTCAAGAGCTTCGAAAACTTATCGATTCGATTTATCTCGACGATGCTTGGAAACTTCTTATTACATGTCGCACCGAACATTGGGAACGAATTCAAGGGGAATTATTAGGATTTATTAATATAGGCAATCTCAAAACATATTCAATTGAGTATTTAGATAATGACGATCTTCAATTAGTATTCGATGCTTTCCCGCAAATTAGACAATTAGTATATAGAGCACAATTGGGTCAATTGATTAAACTGCCTAAAATAATAGATCTGATAGCAACAAAGATTCAAAACAATGAGTCAATTGCACAGATAAAATGGGTAGGCGAAACAGACTTGATAAGTTGGCTTTGGGAATCCATCAAACTCAGTTTTGAAGATGGTTATTCTCTAATAGTCTTTATGCAGAATTTGGCTGAACGCCAAGCAGACGAATCAGAATTTGTAACACCTATCACAAAGTATAAACCCGATGAAATTTCATATTTGCATAACTTGAAGAGTGAGGGTATATGCACTGAGCAGGAGGGACGAATATCCTTTCAACATGATTTATATGCTGACTGGACTGACCTTACCCCCAAAAACTGTGCCACTTGCAATTAGAATGCCAGCATGTTAGAACCCGAAAAAAGGAGGCACACAATGCGTGGCACAAGATTCAATCAGGAGCAGATTATAGCAGTCTTAAGGGA
>JBAPXT010000054.1:0-2272 GCA_049284355.1 Sedimentisphaerales bacterium | reverse complement strand
CTATCAGGGCATCTGCTTTTGCAATTGCTTCTTCCATCTTTAGTATCTTCCGTAATCACCAATTAAACAAAAAAACGAGTTTATGAACGCAGGCCTGTTTAGTCAAGTGATATTTAAGGTTTTACCTCAGGACTTTTGTGAATGGATTTTGATGTATCGGACCTTATTAAGTCGGCTCCCAATTGCCCGCAGGCTGCCTTTATTTTACGCCCTCTTTTAAAGCGGATGGTCGTTTCAATTACGCCATCATCGAGTATTTGGGTGAACTGTTTTATGGTATCCCTGCCGCTTGCTGCAAACAGACAGTGCGAATGAGGATTATACTCAATCAGGTTTACGTTGCATTTTACTTGGCGTACCAGTTTGGCAAGCATTTGGGCGTGCACTCTCGAATCATTTAAACCTTTTATCAGCACATATTCGAAAGTCACACGCTCACCTGTTGTTAGCTGGTAATATTTCACCGCGGCAAACAACGCTGCGATAGGGTATTTTTTATTGATGGCCATAATCTTGGTCCGCAGTGCATCGGCTGGTGCATTCAGCGATATGGCCAATCGCGGTCTAATATCTTCCTCCGCCAGCTTCCGTATCCCCTCAGCGTCTCCGCAGGTACTGATTGTCAAATGGCGAATGCCGATATTTTTCCCCTCCGGATGATTCAGTATTCTTACGGATTTCAAAACAGCGTCATAATTTTGTAACGGCTCCCCCATCCCCATATAGACAACATTGTTTATTTTGCCCTTCTCTTTCGCAATGATGTTTACCTGGTCAACAATTTCCGCGGTTGTGAGGTTTCTTTGGAATTTCAGCTTCGCAGTTGCACAGAATGCGCAGTTCATTGAGCAGCCGGCCTGTGTTGAAACGCACAGTGTTTTGCGATTGTCGTCAAATAAAAGCACCGTTTCGACTCGCTTGCCGTCGCCAAGCTCAAAAAGATATTTAATAGTGCCGTCCGAGTCTGCAAATGTCTGCACAGTATTCAGGCCAGAGATGTAGTAACCCTGCCCCAACAGTTCTGCTCTGAATACCTTGCTTAATGGGCTTATATCTGAGATATCAGCGGTATTCCCGCAGTGGATAAACGTGAAAATGTATTTGGCCAGATATTTCTTCTGGCCAAAATTTTCAATTATCTCCTCAAGCTCGCTGAGCGTCTTGTTTTTCAAATCCTTGTCCATATTCACCATTTTACAAAACAAACTACCACCTGTCGAACAATGCTTTTCAAAGCAGCAGCACCTCCTCCGGTTCTTGAAACAAATAGCTAAAATCCTTATAATAAATAGTTCTGTAAAGATGTTGTAAATAGTATGTTGGATAACAAAAGCAATTTACCGGCGTCGACCGAACTGTCGCAGCGAATGGAACGACGGGGAGCGATGCGCCTCTCCCTGATAGAAGGCTCATTTGCGATGGTTATGGTTGCTATGCTTGAGGCCTTCTATGTCCCCTATTTCAATGCGATGGGGGCAAACACACTCCAGATAGGCCTTGCTGCCAGTCTGCCGGCGATGGCTGCTTCGCTGATTTATATCTACAGCCCCACCGCCCTGCGAAAGGCGGGCAGCCACAAAAAGCTCGTTGCTTTGACGGTTTTTTTACAGGCGGCTGGTTTTGTCCCTTTTGCTTTGGTCTCCCATTTACACAGCAAAAGCGCCGCTATTTGGGGGGCTATAGGATTTTACGTCCTCCTCTCAAGCGCAGGAAACCTCGCCGGTGCTTCCTGGGCCGACTGGATGGGTAATATCGTTCCAAAAAAATGGCACGGAAAGTATTTTGCAAATCGAAATCGAATTTTAAGCCTCGTTCAGATTGCAATCGCCGTCTTTGCAGGCTTTCTCCTTGACCTCGCTCCTAAAGTTATGCTGATGTTCTCTTTGATTTGGCTGTCCTGCTTTCTGGCAAGGTCAATCTCCAGCCTGCTCTTGGCGCTAATGTATGAGCCGCCGCTATCGGCAAAAAAGCATAAACAAACTGGCGGCTTTCTCGCCTTTATTAAGGCTTTGCCTCGAACCAATTTCGGCACCTTCACCTTGGCGGCCTCGCTGTTAAATCTCGCCGTAAACTTTTCTGCTCCTTTTTTTGCCGTGCACATGCTCAAAAATCTTAAATTAAGCTACCTCGGATATACGATCTTGACGGTGACAGTAACAGCTGCCACTGTCAGTTCTCTGGGACTGTGGGGCCGTATAATTGACCGACTCGGCGCAATCGCCCCCATACGTTTCTGTGCCCTCGGTATTACCCTGTTGCCCCTGCCTTGGGT
>JBAPXT010000053.1:0-6593 GCA_049284355.1 Sedimentisphaerales bacterium | reverse complement strand
GGAAGGAATTGACTTATGGCTGAACAGGTAAGCACGGGTCTAAAAGGTCTCGATGAGGTTCTAAATCACCTCCGAAAAGGGGACAATGTAGTCTGGCAGGTCGACAGTATCGACGACTTCCGCAGCTTTGTTGCCCCCTTTATCACGACGGCTGTCCAAACCGACAAGAAGGTCGTTTACATGAGATTTGCAAATCATCCGCCCCTTGTTGAAGATAATCCCGATATCAAGACCTATACCCTTGATGCCGGCAGAGGCTTCGAGAAATTCTCGACTGATGTCCACAGTATAATCTCAAAAGAAGGAAAGAACGTGTATTACGTCTTCGATTGCCTCTCCGACCTGCTCAGTACCTGGGCAACGGACCTGATGATTGGCAATTTCTTTATGATTACCTGCCCTTACCTGTTCGAGCTTGATACAATTGCATATTTTGCTCTGCTGCGAAATAATCACTCCTTCAAGACTATCGCCCGAATCCGCGAAACAACACAACTGCTTCTGGACCTGTATAACCTCGACGGTTCGTTCTATGTCCATCCGCTCAAGGTCTGGAAACGCTATTCGCCGACAATGTTTCTTCCGCATCTCCGCCAGGCCGACAAGTTTTTCCCTTTGACAAGCAGCGTCGAAGCCAGTCGGCTGTTTTCACGCATATCAGACCAGGGTATCGAGTTAGCTGAAAGAACACTTGACCACTGGGACCATTTGTTCCTCCGTGCAAAAGAAATCTCCCAGCTTCCAGATACTTCACAGCAGGAAAAACAAAAAACCATCGACCACCTGTGCAGGGTGATGATAGGAAAAGAAAAAAGAATTCTTGCGCTTGCAAAAAAACATTTCTCCCTCGACGACCTGCTCAACATAAAAAGCCGCTTAATCGGAACCGGATTCATCGGCGGTAAGACCGTAGGTATGCTTTTGGCCAACGGGATTACCTCATCCGATACAACTCTGGGTTTGCAGGGGCGTCTCGAACCTCACGATTCATTCTACGTCGGTTCCGATGTCTTTTACTCTTACATAGTTGAAAATGACTGGTGGAAGCTCCTTATGGAGCATAAAACCAAAGAGGGTTATTTCAAGGTCGCTGCCGAGTTAAGAGAGCAGATGCTCAAAGGCAAATTCCCCGACCAGATTCGTGAGCAGTTTCAGCAGATGTTGGAATACTTCGGCCAGTCACCTATAATTGTCCGCTCCAGCAGTTTACTCGAAGACGCCTTCGGAAACGCCTTTGCGGGCAAATACGTTAGTCTTTTCTGCGTAAATCAGGGCAGCCCCGAACAGAGATACGCCCATTTCGAAGATGCCGTGCGGCAGGTTTATGCAAGCACAATGGGTGAAGATGCCCTGGTCTACCGCCTCCAGAGAGGCCTTGACCAGCAGGACGAACAAATGGCGCTGCTCGTCCAACGTGTCTCCGGCTCATATCGCAACAGCTACTTCTTTCCCGACCTTGCAGGCGTGGCCCTATCCTACAATACCTTCGTATGGAACCCGAATCTTGACCCCAAAGCCGGTATGATACGACTTGTTATGGGGCTTGGCACTCGCGCTGTCAGTCGTGTTGAAGATGATTACCCACAAACTATTGCGCTTGATGCGCCGCTGTTAAAGCCCCTTGCAAATATGGAAGACGTCAGGAGATTCTCCCAGCATTACGTTGACCTGCTGAATATCCACGATAACTGCCTTGAGTCGGTGCCATTTCAGAAATTGTTGAGTAAAAACGTCAATCTGCAAATCGACCTTTTCGCCGTGCCTGACCATGAAATGGCCGAAAAAGCGAGAGGTCTTCGTCTGGCACAGCAGCAATACTGGCTCCTTACCTTTGAAAAACTTCTGAAGGAAACCGATTTTGTTTCCTGTATGCAGAAAATACTCAAACGGCTCGAAAGCAGCTATCATTATCCGGTTGACGTGGAATTCACAGTGAATTTCACCAATGAAGGCAAACTGATGGTAAACCTGCTTCAATGCAGGCCGCTCCAGACAAAAGGCAAACGTGCCGCTGTCACCATTCCCACCGACATCGATCCGGAAAAACTTCTGTTCCGCTGTCAGGGATACTTTATGGGAGGTTCAATCTCTCTCGATATCAAACGCATAGTATTCGTCGACCCAAAACAATACGAAGCCCTGCCCATCCAGCAAAAGTATGACGTTGCGCGCACCATAGGAGCTCTGAATAAGCAAATCACCAATAGAGAGAACGCCGGCATGCTGCTGCTCGGCCCTGGACGCTGGGGCACTACAACACCATCGCTTGGAGTACCTGTGAGCTTCTCAGAAATCAATAACGTGGCCGTCCTCGGTGAACTGGCCTGTGAAGGTACGAACCTCGTCCCAGACCTGTCTTTTGGCACGCACTTCTTCCAGGACCTTGTCGAAGCCGACATTTTTTATGTGGCAATTTTCCCAAGTCATAAGGGCTTCAGTTTCAATGAAAAGTGGTTCCTGTCGCAGCCGAATAGCCTCGCCCGCTTGTTGCCGGGAAAGGACAAATATTCGGAAGTTATCAAAGTGATTGAACCGGCCGACTCCCTTGTTCGCATCACTGGTGATGTCATATCCCAGCAGGTAATTTGCTTTTGCACATGAAAAATGCTGGTCCCTTTACCCATAAATACGTATTATTAGCCAATCTAATGAATACTATTAAGATTTAATGCTTTCTATCGCTTCGAACGAACCTTATACTATTTACCTTATAAGGTGTTATTAGCTAATGTGATAATAACGCGTTTCACTGTGTAAATTAAAACCATATAGCCCATTGCAGGAATGCAAAAGTAAGGAGGTCGCTTAAATGAAAACAAGTAGCATTGTCCAGTCGGTTTATGAACAGGTTCTCAAACGTAATCCAGGCGAAGCAGAGTTCCACCAGGCCGTAAAGGAAGTATTGGACTGTCTCGAGCCGGTACTCGACAAGCATCCGGAATATGTCAAGGCCAGAATCCTCGACCGTTTTGTCGAGCCCGAGAGACAGATAGTTTTCCGAGTTCCCTGGCAGGATGACAAGGGCGAATTCCAAGTTAATCGCGGCTTCCGCATCGAGTTCAATAGCGCTCTGGGACCATACAAAGGCGGCATCAGGTTTCATCCGAGCGTCTATATCGGAATCATCAAATTCCTGGGCTTCGAGCAGATTCTAAAAAATTCGCTGACCGGCCTGATGATGGGCGGCGGCAAAGGCGGCTCTGATTTCGACCCCAAAGGCAAGAGCGACGGTGAAGTGATGCGATTCTGCCAGAGTTTTATGAGTGAGTTGTTCAGGCATATCGGTCCGGACACAGACGTCCCCGCAGGAGATATCGGCGTCGGTGGACGCGAGATCGGTTTTATGTTCGGCCAGTACAAGAAACTTCGAAATGAGTTCACTGGAGTCCTCACGGGCAAAGGCCTTGAATGGGGCGGTTCACTGGTCAGAACAGAAGCTACCGGTTACGGACTGGTCTACATTATGGCTGAAGTACTTAAAGATAAGGGTAAATCCTTCGATGGTATGACGGTCGTTGTTTCCGGCTCAGGTAACGTGGCTATTTACGCCGTCGAAAAGGTTCAGCAACTCGGCGGCAAAGTAGTTGCGATGAGCGATTCAAATGGCTATATTTACGACCCCGATGGCATAAACCTCGACACCATCAAGAAAATTAAGGAAATCGAACGAAAACGTATCAAGGAATACCTCGCCTATCATAAAAAAGCAAAATACACCGAAGGTTGCGATGGCATTTGGAACGTCAAATGTAATGTCGCGCTACCCTGCGCGACTCAGAACGAACTCGATGAGGCCGGCGCCAAGACGCTTGCCAAGAACGGTTGTATCGCAGTCGGCGAAGGTGCGAATATGCCCTGCACCCCTGAAGCCGCAGACGTGTTCCTACACAACAAGGTACTGTTCATGCCCGGCAAGGCCGCCAACGCAGGTGGCGTCGCCGTCTCAGGTCTTGAAATGGCACAGAACAGCCAGCGTGTCCCTTGGACCTTCGAAAAGGCGGATGCCGAGCTGAAAATTATAATGACTACCATTTACAAAAACGCCAGTCAGGCCGCCGATGAATACGGCCAGCCCGGAAACTTTATCCTCGGCGCCAATATTGCCGGCTTCCTTAAAGTCGCCAAGGCGATGTTAGCTCAGGGACTTGTATAAAAAATCCTTACAGCAGCTTATAAAAGGACGCCTGTTAACAGGCGTCCTTTTTTATTGCATAACTCTAAAAATATCGCTACAATTTTCCGTGATGGAAAAAGACATAGATATAACTAAAGTTGCTCGGCAGCACCTTGAGATGGATGACTTTTTTACTGGTGGCTTTACAACCAAGGCCAAACCTTCAGAACCCAAACCGCAACAACAGCAGGACAACGCAGCCGCAGAGCTTGAAAAAATCGCCGAAGAAGTCAAACAGTGCTACAAATGCCCCTTGGGGTCGTTGCGAACAAATGCCGTGCCGGGCGAGGGTAATCCAAACGCTCGCATACTTTTCGTCGGCGAAGGCCCAGGAGCCGACGAAGATGCCCAAGGAAGACCTTTTGTTGGAAGAGCAGGAAAACTATTGGATAAGATAATCGCAGCTTGCGGACTAAAACGCAGCGAAGTTTTCATAGCCAACATCGTGAAGTGCCGACCGCCAGAAAATCGCGACCCACGCGCAGATGAAATAATAAACTGTTTTCCATACCTTCAAAGGCAGATTGAGATAATAAATCCTGAGATTATTGTAGCTCTGGGTGCTCCAGCAGCCAGAACATTACTAAACACAAACAAATCGATTGGTCAGTTGCGGGGACAATTCTACGAATACTACGCCGGCCTCGGCAGCGCACCTATAAAACTTATGGCGACATATCACACCGCATATCTTTTGCGCAACTATTCACAGGAAAATCGCAAAAGAGTCTGGGAGGATATGAAAAAAGTCCTCGCTGAACTTGACCTGCCAATTCCGGAGCATGAGAAGAGATAATTTGTAATAGTCACTACTTCACCTGACAGACAGTTACTTTTGTTTGTTCCTGTATTTGTAATGTATTGTTCAGCATTTTCTCTTTTGCCAACGGCATCGAATCCAAAAAAGTCTGCATAGGCGTTTTGCCAAAACAATATTTTCCGCTGTGCGGCCTTTGTTCATTGTAGTCTCTTATCCAAATATCCAAATCTTCCCGCAGTTCGTCAAGCGTATTGTAGATTTTCTTACGAAACGCGATTCTGTAAAACTCATCAAGTACCGTCCTGTGGAACCGTTCACAGATTCCATTCCTCTGGGGCTATCAGGCCATAGGTAACTCAGGTCTGGAATGGTGGTCGTTTAATGCGGAAAACAACGGTGAAGACCACATGGTTACTTACTTGATGAGTGGCGTCAGCTCAACCGCAACCGTGTGGGCACTCTTTATGGAAGACTTGCCTCTCTCCCAGTCGGACAAAGACTACAATGACTTTGTGGTAGAGATAAGAGCTGTTCCCGAGCCGGGGTCAATACTGTTACTTGGCTTGGGCGCATTGGCTTTATTAAGAAAACGCAAACTTTGAGTCTGCAATAAAAATCTTGACTAAGAATCAAAAAGCCGTGAACCTCTTCACGGCTTTTTTTGTTTCCACTTAGCAATAGTTACAAAAGGTTTTCTGCACCGTTTCTTTTTACCCTTACCCAGATCGCCCCTTTTATCGGACAAATAAGAAAGAAAATGTAAACAGGCAAATTTTTCTTGACTAACGAAAGCATTTTAGATACAATACACTCATAAAATTGAGGCTGGGAAATAAGGGGGGCTTTATGCAAGCCATATTTACCACAGCAAATTTACAAAGGGGTTTATAGCTTCACTATTTGATTTGTCCACAAATACGATAGCAGGGTTTTTCAGATTTATAGGGGGGAAAATGAAAAAGATTGCTCATATTGGGTTGCTGACCGCAGTTGCTTTGGCGGTCTTTACCGATAATTCGATGGCCACTCCTGTTTTGTTTGACTTTGATGCTCTGCCCCGCCAAAGCGGCTCAACCGCTATCGAAGATTACATGGAAGGTCTTTATGGCTCCGGTATAACCGTCACACAAGCCATAGTAGGTAATGGGGTCGTTACTGGCATACTGCGTCCTCACCATTATATCCAGACCGTTCCTATCTCTGGGTCACGATGGTTTTCCTTTTCATTTAACGAAGTCCCAATAACTTCAGTGTCATTTGACTGGAGAGTAATAGCAAGTGCATTTGATGCCTACGCTGACGACGTCGAGATTTTCAGTCATAAACATAGACTTTGTGGTTCTGGTACTACCGAAACTTTCTTCTTCGATACTCCTGTTACTACTTTGAAATTTAGAGGTTCGTGCTCACACTCTGAATTCGGAGTTGACGACCTGACCGTCACCCCTTTTCTGGAACCTGTCCCGGAACCAGCTACCGTCACCCTCCTTGGTTTGAGTGCACTGGTTTTATTACGAAAACGCAAACCTTGAGTCTGCAATAAAAATCTTGACTAAGAATCAAAAAGCCGTGAACCTCTTCACGGCTTTTTTTGCTCCCACTCAGCAATAGTTACGAAAGGTTTTCTGCACCGTTTCTTTTTACCCTTACCCAGATCGC
>JBAPXT010000052.1:0-2520 GCA_049284355.1 Sedimentisphaerales bacterium | reverse complement strand
GAGCGAAGGGTCGGTCCTTATTACCACAGATATGCTGCTGGATGGAGTTCACTTCGAGCTGCAAAAAACAACTCTAAAACAAGTCGGATATAAAGCAATGGCGGTCAGCCTGAGCGATTGTGCGGCGATGGCGACGGTTCCTGTTGCAGCGGTTGTTTCTGTTGCGCTGCCGAAGAGTTTTGGTGAGAAGGAATTAAAGCAACTGCACTCTGGGATTATACTGGCTGGTAAGAAATTTGGCTGTGCGCTTGTAGGCGGTGATATTACAAGCTGGAAGGGAAAGGAGCCGCTGGCAATAAATGTAGCGATGCTCAGCAAACCAGGGGCCAGCAAACCTATAAGGCGGTCTGGCGCAAAAGTTGGTGACGTTATATGTGTTACAGGCTCATTGGGCGGAGCAGGTTATAAAAAACATCTGGAATTTGAGCCGAGGGTTAAAGAGGCAATGGAGATGACCCGGAAGACGGTTATAAATTCGATGATTGATATAAGCGACGGCCTCAGCAGTGATTTAAACCGGATTTGCCAACAGAGCAAGGTAGGGGTTATTATAAATGCGGAGCAGATTCCAATGTCGGATGAAGCTAAAAAGAGTAAGGTGCCGTTGAGTTCTGCGCTAAATGACGGCGAAGATTTTGAATTACTTTTTACACTTTCTGAAAAAGAATTCAAAAGATTACTGAAGCGGTGGGATAGGCCGACGCCGATTACACAAATCGGGACAATTACCGACACTAAAAAAATGAAGATAAAAATGCCGGACGGCCGGATTAGTGATTTGGAAGCTATGGGATACGACCACCTGAGGTAATTGACTATTTATTTTTGGTTGCTGAGTATGGATTTTGATGTTGTTTCGAATTCGCCGGAGGAGACCATAGAGTTTGGTCGAAAAGTCGGCTCACAGTTAAGAGGGGGAGAGATTGTAGCTATTTGCGGGGCGCTGGGCAGCGGTAAGACGCATCTTATTAAAGGGATTGCGTCTGGCGCTGGAGCAGCAGAGGCGAGAAAAGTTACTAGTCCGACGTTTGTTATAATTAATGAGTATAAAGGTCGGCTGGATGTCTACCATATAGATGCTTATCGGCTGGATTCAATATCTGAGTTTGAGATGATAGGATTTGATGATTACTGCCAGCCGCAGTCGGTGGTTCTAATTGAATGGGCGGATAAAATCGAATCGGCGATGGGGGATATGGATTACATTCGGGCTGGGCTTTTTCACGCAGGAGAGGGTAAAAGAAAAATATATATCGAAAATGCACCTGCTTATATTGGTTATTGACTATCTGGAGATTACCATGGCCGTGTGCTGGGGTTGGTGAGGAGAACCGGCTACGTTCGAGATTCCATACCTTTAAAGTTTGGCATTATAGCGTTTATTTTTTATATTTTCTTTAGACGTTGTATAGGGTCTTATATGCAGCAATCTGGGGGGTATTTTCGGACGTGGTCTGTAACAATCGAATTTGGTTAGGGGCGTGAGATAGATAAATGTGCCTGTCAGTTTTAGGTAATAGCCAGGAACTGGTCAGCTTTTTTGAAAAATATCTGGGGATGGAGGTATGAATAATAAGACTTGCTTTTCGTATGTTGAGATTATGGTCATTGCAATTGTGTTGGGTGTAGCTGGGAGGATGATTGCTCCCCAGTTTACGGAAGCGAGTAACGAAGGAACAAAAGTTTCCGAACTGATTGATGGACTTGAAGCAATGCGTGCTCATCTGGATTTATACCGAGCCCATCATGGAGGTATTCTTCCTCCTGCTGAGTCATTCGCCAGTTTTGAAACCGCCATGACAACAAAGTCGGGACAGTATAGTCCGCATGTTAAAAAGATTCCTACGAATCCTTTCAACGGTCTTAAGGTAGTTCGCTTTGACGGAGAACCAGCAGGTGCAGGCAGAGCAGGCTGGCGGCTTGATACGAAGACCGGCTTGTTTCAGGCTGACAATGATGCTGCACATGCGGCTCTGTGAAAAGTAAAAGGGCGACGGTAACGAGTTCCGGCGCAAGTTTGTGATGGCTACTTTTAGAAATATCGAGAGAAGATAGATACAATTTATAGGACCTTAAGAAAAGGCTGAATGAAGGGATGCTTATCGGCCTCTATCAGTGATAAAAAGAAATTTCAGGGCATTTAATCATACCGAATTACATTTCCGAGCTCTCACAGAACATCAAAAGAGTTAGATGATTACTACCGTATTGTTTTAACGATTGTATCAGTTCTGTTGATTTTAAGACGGTAATATATCGTTTCTGGTGTGTATGGAAAACAAAAGTGATGAGAAAACCAAACGCTGTGGGGCAGTTTTAGTAAAGCCTTGAAAATAAACGGCGTAAAGGCTGTTTTTACCCGTTCGGTGATGAGTAAAGATGCGTCCCGAAGAGGACGAAAAAAGAACAGAGGTAAGGGGTCAAAATACGTCAAAACAAAAGAGAAAGACGGTAAAAAACGGCAAGTTTGCAACACTGGCTTCGGAGGCTTCATTGCTGTTGTAGCAAAGAGTGTAAATG
>JBAPXT010000051.1:0-10000 GCA_049284355.1 Sedimentisphaerales bacterium | reverse complement strand
CTTCAAAAATGCCTTTCTTCCTTATCGTGACCCCGAAACGCTTCGCCTTTTCTTGAAGGAAATATCCGTCTTTACTTACGACCACAGCGAACGTCTTGGCGATGCCTTCGAATATCTTCTTTCTGTTTTGGGCTCACAAGGCAAGGCGGGCCAGTTCAGAACCCCCCGTCATATAATTGACTTCATCGTCGAAATCGTCGCCCCTCAAAAACACGAAACTGTACTCGACCCCGCCTGCGGAACCGCTGGCTTTCTAATCAGTGCTTATAAACATATCACCGCCAATAATAAGAAGCTCAACCCCGATCAGAAAAAACGTCTTCTCAATAATATCATCGGTTACGACATTGACCCGGGTATGGTGCGTCTGTCTTTGGTCAACATGTATCTCCATGGTTTCAAAGATCCACATATCATCGAATATGACACCCTTACCTCTGAAGACCGCTGGCAGGACACCTTCGATGTGATTATGGCCAATCCCCCCTTTATGACGCCCAAAGGCGGCATACGTCCCCACAGCCGTTTCAGTATAAAAGCCAACAGAAGCGAAGTACTCTTTATCGATTATATCGCAGAACACCTCAATCCTTCGGGCCGTGCGGCTATTATCGTGCCGGAAGGTATCGTTTTCAACTCTCAGAACACCTATAAGCGGCTTCGCAAGATGCTTATAGAAAATTACCTCTGGGCTGTCGTCTCTCTCCCCGCAGGTGTCTTCAATCCCTACTCAGGTACTAAAACCTGCATCTTGCTAATGGATAAATCGCTGGCCAAACGAATTGATAAAATTCTCTTTGTCAAAATCGAAAATGATGGCTTCGACCTCGGCGCCCAGCGTCGACCCATCGACAAAAACGATTTGCCTCTCGCGCAAAAATGCCTCAATATCTATAAATCGAAAATCGAAAATCATAAATTGCAAATCAGGGAAGATTCCTTCGCCCACGCCGTCCCAAAATCCGAAATCGCCAAATCCGGCGACTATAACCTCTCTGGCGATAGATACAGAAGCTTTGAACACCACCACAAGAGCGAATTCGAATTAGTCCAATTCGATAAAATATGCACGCTTGAGTATGGCAAGAGTTTACCTGAATCCAAAAGAGTCAAAGGGGAATATCCGGTTGTAGGTTCTAACGGGATTACCGGATGGCACAATGAATATTTAATAAAAGGCCCCGCAATTATAGTGGGTCGCAAAGGAACAGCGGGTGAAGTGGTTTATATTGAACAGAATTGTACGCCCATTGATACAACATATTACGTAAAACCTGTTGAAGCTAAACGTATAAATCTCAAATTCCTTTTTCATATTCTTAAAATGCTTGATTTGCCATCATTGAGAGATGGTGCAGGTGTCCCTGGCTTAAACAGAACTGATGTTTATACAAAAAAGAAAATCCCTCTTCCCCCCCTCGATATTCAGGAAAGAATTGTTGCTAAAATCGATGGCTATCAAAAAATCACCGACGCCGCCCGCCAGATTGTCGAAAACTATAAGCCCTCAATCAAAATCAATCCCGACTGGCCAATGGCGGAAGTCGGCCAAATCTGTGATTTGATGACCGGAGGAACACCTACATCAACGGTTAAAGAATATTATGAAGGCGGAAATATAAAATGGTTGGTTTCCGGCGATATACACCAAGGGGAAATTTTCGACTGTCCCAATCGGATAACAGAAAAGGGAATGAAAAATTCCAATGCTAAAATTCTGCCAGTCAATTCTGTGCTAATCGCCTTAAATGGGCAGGGAAAAACACGTGGAACAGTGGCATTATTGAGAATTGAAGCAACATGTAATCAGTCGATCGTTTCTATGAACCCAAAGAATAAAAATCCACTCTTATCTGAGTATTTATATTTTGTTTTGAAAGGTATGTATCAACAAATAAGAAATATCACAGGCGACAAGGAACGAAGTGGCTTAAGCATGGCCATTATCCGCAATATTAAAATTCCTCTTGCTCCGATTGAGACTCAAAAACAAATCGTTTCACAACTCGAAACCGAGCACAAAATCGTCAATGAAAACAAAAAACTCATCGAAATCTTTGAAAAGAAAATCTCCGACACCATCTCCGCCATCTGGGGCAAAGTAGAATTGTAACGGCCTGACGGCCGACGAAATCGCGATTGTTGAAGAAACTGGATAAGCAAGGCCAAGAGCGTGTAACTCGATTTTGGATTGCCGATTTTGGATTATAAGGAAAGACAAAAAAGGCGAAAGGATTTTTGATTTTGGATTTGCGATTTTGGACTATTCCATTTTGGATTATAAGGAACAAGAATGAATGAAGAAATGTTTAAGCAGCGAACAAAAAATCTTGCTCTTAACGTCATAAAGCTGATTGAACAATTACCTAAAAACAAAACTTCCGATATAATTGGCAGGCAGCTTTTGCGGTCGGCTACTTCCGTTGGCGCCAATTACCGGGCAGCATGCCGGGGCAAATCCACCGCCGACGTAATAGCCAAACTTGCAATAGTGGAAGAAGAAGCAGATGAAACAATTTACTGGATGGAACTGCTTACAGAAAGCGGCGATATATTGAAACAGCAATTGCAGGATTTAATGAAAGAAGCTGATGAGATAACGGCTATGACAGTAGCGTCGATAAAAACACTGAGAAACCACAACGAGAAGAAATTTTAGATTTTGGGTTATTCCATTTTGGATTTGGGATTTTAATCGGCAATCGGCAATCCAAAATCTAAAATATTATGTTTTCTTATTACATGAATATGTGTTATCTTGTAATAAGTGTTTTTCTTATTACAAGTTTCATAGTAAGGATTTTAGGATATGAAAAGGGCAAAAACAGGGCGGTATGTTACAATATCCACTGTCGGCGAAAAGGTTAAGGCTTTTGTTCCGAATGCTCTGCCGCCAAGTCCATCTCTTGAGATTTCTCCAGAGCTTCAGGATTTGATAGATAAGGCATTGTTGGCTCTGGGAAGGCTTGACAGTATTTCTATGCTTCTGCCGGATACGTCTTTATTTCTTTATATGTATGTCCGCAAGGAAGCCGTTCTTTCGTCACAGATAGAAGGGACGCAGTCATCGCTTTCGGATTTGCTCCTGTTTGAGATTGATGCTGCGCCGGGAGTGCCGCTTGATGATGTGCAGGAAGTATCGAATTATGTGGCGGCTATGGAACACGGCTTAAAGAGAATAAAAGAAGGATTCCCGTTTTCCATGCGGCTTATAAAAGAAATTCACAGCGTCCTTCTTTCCAAAGGCAGAGGCAGCGACAGGGTTCCGGGACAATTCCGAAAGACTCAAAACTGGATAGGCGGCACAAGACCCGGAAATGCCCTTTTTGTTCCTCCTCCGCCAAATGAAGTAGCACAATGTATGAGCGATTTGGAGAGATTCATTCATAATAAGCCGCAGAAAACACCTGCTCTGATTAAGTCGGCTCTGCTGCATGGGCAGTTTGAAACTATACACCCTTTTCTTGACGGTAACGGCAGGGTCGGCAGACTGCTGATAACTTTGCTGCTTTGTGCCGAAGGCGTACTTAAAGAACCGATGCTTTATCCAAGTCTGTTTTTCAAGACAAACAGAGAGCAATATTACAACCTTCTTCAGGCAATCCGAACAGAAGGCGACTGGGAGAAATGGATAGAGTTTTTTGCAGATGCCGTCAGAGAAACCGCTGAGTCGGCGGTTAAAGCCGCAAACCAGTTGATGCATGTTGCGGATGATGACCGCAAAAAGATTCGGTCTATCGGCAGAGCGGCAGGTTCTGCGCTGAGGGTACATCAGGCTTTATTGCAAAAACCTGTTATTTCAATACCCAAAGCATGCCAGTTGAGCGGCCTTTGGACAACTACCGTAACTATGGTAATGAAACAGCTTGAAAAACTTGGTATCGTTAAGGAAATTACAGGCGCCCGGAGAAATCGGCTCTATAGTTATATTAGCTATATGAAAATTCTGAACAAGGGTACGGAATAATAATCACTATGCCTCATAAAGCGTTCATAACCAATACACAGACACAGACGTTGAAAAAACGGCTTACAGAGCTTATTGAACACAGCCGGGAATTGAAATTTCTGGTCGGCTTTTTCTATTTTTCCGGCTGGGCGGAGATTTATGAAACGCTAAAGGATAGAACCGATTTGGAGATAAAGGTCCTTGTCGGGCTTGATGTGGATAAAAAGCTTTTCTCGATACTTGAATATGCCCAGAGCCCGGACAACCTGACAGGCGATGAAAAGGCGGACAGCTTCTTTGAGTCGCTTTCTATCGCCCTAAACAGCGAAGAGCTTGATGTTGAGGATTTCTATAAACAGGTCAATTGCTTTGCAGGGCTTATCGAGAAGGATAAACTCATCATAAGAAAGACCGCAGAGAAATTCACACCTCAAGACGTAAAGCTTGTTGGCATAAACTCGAACAGTCCCAATACCTATGAAGAAGACTCATTTGAAAATATGGTAAAGCGTATGAAGCAGTATAAATTTCCATGGCTGTATCTTTATGATGCTACCCAGGATATTGCAAGAGCGTATGGTGCGCTAAGAACGCCGCACTTTTTTATCTTCAACGAAGAAAGAAAACTTGTTTATACCGGCCGTGGTGTAGATAATCCCCGCGAAACCAGCAAAATGACTGTAAACGATCTGGAAAATGCTCTCGATGAATTACTTGCAGGTAAACAGATAACTACTCCGATAACCAACCCGATCGGTTGTAATGTCAAGTGGGAAGGCAAAGATGCCCACTGGATGCCGCCTGATGCCTGTGATTTGGTATGATATCAATCGCCGCCCGCGGCGCTTGGCCAATAAAATAATCACAGGAATTTTAAAACAATTGGATAAATATGTTTTCGACTGCTCAAACTATTTCTGATTTAGGTACTATCACTTTTGTCCAATCACCAAGGGCAAGAAGATTATCCATATCTATCAAACCCTTTAAGCCTATCAGAGTTACTGTCCCTGCCAAAGTATCACAGGCAAGGGCCAAGCAATTTCTCCAATCTAATCTACGGTGGATTACAAAAGCTCTTGCCAAAATGAAAAAAGTTGAGCAGCAAAAATCTACTCAGGCAGATTCCCCTCCAATCAATAGGGCCGCAGCAAAGACTGCCCTTACTGCCAGACTGAATTATTTAACCTGCAAGTATAGCTTCTCCTGCAATAGAGTTTTTATAAGAAATCAAAAAACCAGATGGGGCAGTTGCTCTCGTAATAATAATATTAATCTGAATATGAATCTTGTCAGACTCCCGCAGGAATTGCAGGATTATGTAATACTGCATGAATTGGTTCATACTAAAATTAAAAACCATAGTAGAAGGTTCTGGGTAGAACTGGATAAATATGTGGTAGATGCGAAAATGATGGCTAAGAAGTTGAGGAATAATAGTTTGAGTATGTTTCACTGTGCGGTGTGATGATAGGATTCCATTTTAAAAGGCCTTAATTTACGCATAACAGCCGTTTGTTTGCAGTTTAAACGACTTTTAAATGTGTTAATCCCGCCCTCGGCCGTTCCCATTTGTGCCATTTAGAAACCGCCCCGATTTACCTCCGCCGTCGCCCTCGAAATCCCAATAATTGACATCCTTATCCCGCCTTTTCCCCGCCAATCCCGCTTTTTACCGCCTTATTTAGACGGGTTTTCTTTTGTTGTGAGCCAGTCGGCTGTGGCGTCTTTGTGGCTCAGGATGATTTCAAAGTCTTTCTGGTCAATTACACCGTCGGCATTGATATCGCCGAGCAGATAGGTTTCGGGCGATTTTATGCTGGTCAGCAGGTTTCTGACAAGAATAGTAAGGTCAGCATCATTGACGATGCCATCGGCATTCAGGTCGTACCAGAGGATGTTGTCGCTGTCTTGTTTTTTACTGACGTTCCAGGCCAGGCCGTAGCGCTGAGATGCAGGAGTCTGGTTCGGGTCATCAATATTACTGTATGTAACAACAAGCTCGTAGTTGGTGTAGTTTGCATCGCCTCTGGCGTAAATGTGCTCGAGGTTATCAACTTTGCTGTCGCTGTAATCGAGCAGATAGTCCTTGTTGGGGTCATTTATGTTAACGGCCCAAAGCTCAAGGCGGAGGTTAGCATCCTTATCCGGCATTGCCTCAAAAGGATAAACACTATTGTAATGCTTGTTCCATACAACTGTGGCGGTAATAAGTTCCTCTGCCGGTTCTGCGAGGGTGATTTTGTAAATGTTTTGCGGCTTTTCGCTTTTCTGCAACTGGTTGTTGTCCCAGCCGGTTGCGGGGACATCGCCGGGTTTCGCCGGACCTGCGATTAGATGTTTGTAGGCGCCAACGGCGTCTAACATTCCCGCACCCTGAATATAATCCAGCGGCACCCTGTGGTCATCGTCTTTCTGGAGCCGGCCTTTATGCCAGTATGGCAGTTTCTTTGCTGAGTTTAGTATAATAGCTTTCATTACGCAGTTTCCGCCATCCTTTGCAACAGCCGGTCTCAGATTTGGGTCCTCTTTGGCTTTTTGAACGAGCAGGCCGATTGCCCCTGCAACTATCGGCGTTGAGAAACTCGACCAGTTGCCGGTTGGTACATAGCGGTCGGGGTTATTTGCATCGGCGGCCAGACAGTTGCCGGGAGCGACGATATCGGGCTTGCATCGTCCCTCTGTGGTCGGGCCGAGACTTGAATTCTCCGGATAGACAAGCGAGAAATTTGCCAATTTGGCTGCGAGATTTTCGGTGTTTACAGAGTTAACGACTCCGACGCCAATAACGTTAGCTCCTGCGGCGGGATAAAGCAAAGGGTCATAAACGTTTGAGCCATTTCCTATGCCAGCGACGACAATAAGACCATCGTGCTCGGCCATTGATTCAATACCTCTTGTCCACCAGTCTTCAAACTGGGTGCCGAAGCTGGCGGTTACGACGTCTGCCTTTGGCGGCAAGTTAGGGAATATATTATTAGTTAAAAAATACCAAAATTCATAATTATCGGCACGGGCCTTTGGTGCGACCCCCTGGTAGTGGAATTGGCCTAACTGTGGATTAGAGGCAGTGGGGTCTTCGCCGAGTAGTATGGAGCAGATAGCTGTTGAGTGGGACGAGATGCCGGCTGCCGGTTCGGCCTGGTCGAGAAACTTTAGTCGTTTGTTTTTGAAGCAGCTATGCCCGATGTTTGGCCGGTAATCGTTTTGGGGTTCGCCGTCGATGTAAGTATTACTTCGGCAGATGACAGCAAATTTGACGCCGGAACCTGTCAAGTCGGGGTCTAACTGTCTTAGCGCATAAATGCCGGTGTCATTTAGTCCTTGCGGCTGCAGCTGCGGCCCTTCGGCATTAGCGATAGTACTCCCCGCTGCCAGCATTGCTGCCATACAGGCCGTCAGGCACAAGCCGAATATTTTTTTGCCACCCTGAGCCATTCCGCTCCTCCGGAAATAGTGGTAAAATCCCAAAGGCAGAAAATTGCTTCCTTAGTTGTGGCTTGTAATTCTGCCTAAGTTACTGATAATATGATATTATGATACCATAAACCGATTTTCTTTTCAAGTAAATTACCGGCAATATGGCGTTTTCAGTATTGAAAAGCTGGTTTGAAAAAACTTTGGATTAGAGGACTTGCCTTTATCGGGCTTGGATGCTATACTCAGCCCGATATTCAGGCTGTTTATGGCGTAGTTATGAAAGTAATTTTGAATTCCGAACAAATCGAGCACATTCTCGAAGATTTGACAAGCCGCATTATTTCCGAAAACCCCCCTCCATTGGACATTGCCGTAATCGGTATTCGCAGCAGGGGGGAGATTCTCGCCCAGAGATTATCGGGCTTATTGTCAAAAGGGCTGGACAGGGACGTTCCGTGCGGGGCCCTGGATATAACGCTTTACCGGGACGATTTGAATTCGCCGCAGAGCAGCGCCCAGCCGCAGGTTAGAACTACTGAGATTGGCTTTGATATAGATGATAAAATAATTATTTTATTCGATGATGTTTTATATACCGGCCGCTCGACGCGTGCAGCGATGGATGCCCTTATAGATTTGGGCAGACCTAAGGCAATAAAATTGGCGGTCCTTGTTGACAGGGCCGGAAGAGAACTGCCGATACAGGCTGATTACGCCGGTTACAAAACCGATGTTGAACCCGGCGAATTAGTCCAGGTTTTTCTTTCCGAATCGGACGGGAAGGAAGAGGTTGTTGTCGGGTAGGCAAGCATAAAGCGAACCAAGAACCGCGGGATGCGAGATTATGGCGCTAATAAAAAAGGGTAAACAATTCCAGTGGCAGCACAAGCATTTATTGGGCCTGCGTGATTTGAGCGCAGAAGAGATTACGTATATTCTCGACACGGCCAAAGGTTTTGAGGAGATAAGCACCAGGTCGGTGAAAAAAGCCCCGCCTTTGCGGGGCAAGGTTGTAGTGAATTTATTCTTTGAAGACAGCACGCGGACGCGAAACAGCTTTACTCTGGCGGCAAGTCGATTAAGCGCTGATGTTATAGAATTCACCAAAGAGGTCAGCTCCGTCAGTAAAGGCGAAACCCTGTTGGATACCGCCAAGAATCTGGAGGCTATGGGGATTGATATTGTCGTGATTCGACATAGTGCCGCCGGTGCACCGAAATTCCTGAGCAGGAATATCAATGCTTGTGTAATAAACGCCGGCGACGGTTTCTGCGAGCACCCCACACAGGGCCTTTTGGATGTTTATACCATTCGCAAACATAAAGGCACTCTCGAAGGTTTGAAAATAGCGATTGTCGGCGATATAGCCCACTCGCGCGTTGCCCGCAGTTGTTTGTGGGCGATGACAAAACTCGGCGCCGAGGTAATATTTGTTGGCCCGCCGACGCTTATGCCGGCGCAGGTTGACCAGTTGCCGGTCAGCGTAAGTTATTCGCTCGACGAGGTTATCGAAAAGGTTGATGTGATAAATATGCTTCGGATTCAGTTTGAACGGCTCGGCGGCAATCCGTTTCCTTCAGTACGGGAATACTCACATTATTTCGGTCTGACGGTGGAGCGTATGAAAAGGGCAAAGCCTGATATTATGGTTATGCACCCTGGGCCGATTAACAGGGGCCTGGAGATGGAAAGCGAGGTGGCCGACGGCTCAAACAGTGTTATCCTCGAGCAGGTTAAAAATGGCTTGGCTGTCAGAATGGCGGTCCTGTTCTTAGTCAATCAGGCCGCAGCGCAGCAAGGATGATTATTTGCGGTTGATAATTTTACTATGAGCAACGAATTATTGATAAAAAACGGGCGGGTAATAGACCCCGCAAACGGCATCGATAAAGAATGCGATGTGCTTATCATTGATGGCGATATTGCAGAGTTTGGCAAAATCGAAAAATCTGCACAGACAGTTATCGATGCCGCAGGTAAGCTGGTAACACCCGGCTTGATTGATATCCACGTTCATTTTCGTGAGCCGGGTGACGAAGAAGAAGAAACGATAGCAAGCGGCTCGGCAGCAGCGGTGGCGGCCGGTTTTACTTCGGTCGTTTGTATGCCGAATACCAAGCCACCTATCGAAAACGAAACTGATATCGAATACGTTCATCGAAAGGGCAGGCAGACAAGAAAGACCCATGTATATACAATGGGTGCTATCACAAAAAAAAGGGAAGGCGTTGAGCTTGCTGAGATGGGATTTATGGCAGAAGCCGGCGCCGTCGGTTTTACAGATGACGGCAACGGCGTTCAGGACCCGTCGGTCATGCTGCGAGCCCTGAAGTATGCCGCTATGTTTGACGTGGTGGTAGCACAGCATTGTCAGGACAACGGTTTTGCCGGCAATGGTGTGATGAATTCCGGCTACTATTCGACCATACTTGGTCTGCCCGGCGTTGACCCGCTGGCTGAGGAGGCGATGCTCTGGCGGGATATTCAGCTTGTTAAGAAAGTCCGCCAAGGCAAAGTTCGCTACCATGCCCAGCATATATCGACAGCCGGCTCGGTTGAACTGATTCGGACCGCAAAAAAACAGGGGCTGCCTGTTACCTGTGAGGTAACGCCGCACCATTTGCTTTTAAC
>JBAPXT010000050.1:0-2107 GCA_049284355.1 Sedimentisphaerales bacterium | reverse complement strand
GCGTCACGTCGTTCTCGGGGGTGTGCAGCGGCAAAGGAGGAGATTATATATTTTCCATTCTGGCCAATAAAACCAAAGGGGGGACACGAGAGGCAATCAACGATATAGCAAAGGCGATTATTGATGAGGAGTAGCAGACTGCACTGCTATTACCTTAATGCGGTTTGGGCAGTGTTATTTTGAATGTTGTTCCGCTGGCTGGTTCGGATTCGACCGAGATGGAGCCTTCGTGGTCATCTATTATTCTTTTGACAAAGAGAAGACCAAGTCCAGAACCTGAGTGCTGTGATGGGGATTTTTCATTAGCCTTGGTAGTAAAAAACGGTTGAAAGATTTTTTTTAAGTCAGCCGGTTTAATTCCGCAGCCGGTGTCGGTGATTTCTATTTGAACGGCGTTAGCAGTATCCAATGCTTTGATGGTTAAAATGCCGCCCCGCGGCAGCATTGCGTCGCGGGCATTAAGGATTAAATTCATTAAAACCTGCTGAATCTGAACAGGTACAGCCCAAACTGTCAAATCCTTTGGAATCTGTATGTTTACAGTTATAGCATCTTTTGCGAAATCGCGGCACAGGCAGTTAAAAATGTCTTCGACCAGAGGAATCAGAGATGAGTTTTGTTTTTCCTGCGTCCGGCCATTTGCTACGACGAGCATACTTTCCATAATTTTTGAGGCGTGGCCGCAATTGCGGACGACTTTTTGAAGCGCCTTTTCGGACAAAAGCTTGTCATCAGGATTGTTGAGGGCGAGAGCTGCGAAATTAGCCAAAGGTGTGAGTAAATTATTGATTTCGTGCGCAACCATACAGGTAGCGGTTCCGATATTGGCAAGGGCCTGAAGGTGAGTGAGCTGATACTTTAAGGCATCGTTCTGCTGTTGCTGGTTTGCGACGTGTTTGTGCAAAGAAAGACGTTTTTCGATTGTTCTTGTCAACGTTTGCTCCTGCTAATAGTATTTACGTTATTATTCACAAGATATAAATATTTATATCGACTTTCGAAGCGGATTTTCTTGAACTATGGAAAGAGACACACGGATTGACGCTAAAAGAGGTCAAGAAATCGGCGGACTCTTTTAATTCGCGCCGGCAGGAGTTTTTTACTTTTTGTAGGTTTTTCCAGGGTCGTAAACTTTTTTTGCGATAAATCTGAGCTCTTTGCTACTGCCTTTTTTCAGTGCGCGATAGAAACAGGAATGATAACCTACGTGGCACTGGCCAGCGTCAACGGTTACTTTAAGGATGAGGCAGTTCTGGTCGCAGTCAACGAGTATTTGCTCTACCTTTTGGAAATGTCCACTTTCTTCGCCTTTTTTCCATAATTTTTGCCGTGATGTGCTAAAATAAGTGGCGAAGCCTGTCTGCATTGTTAAATCGAGGGCCTGTCGATTCATAGAAGCGACCATCAGGACCTGGCCGGTTTTTGCATCCTGAGCGACTGCCGTGATTAAGCCATTGCCGTCAAATTTTGGGACTAAGTCAATACCTTCTTCGATATTCTGTTTTGCAGCCATTTGTCGAGTCCTTAAATAGTGAATTTTCAATTGTTAATTATCAATTTACCGGTTATTATTTGCGAAAACAAGCTTTTTTAAGGTATTTGTTGCAATGTCTCCCATCAAAGCCAGTAGAAGAAGATACCTGTGGCATGCACTGCGGTTTATAATAGCGGCTGGCGCACTTTATCTGGCATTCAGGAAGGTTGACTGGCCGGAACTCGGCCGGCTGCTGTTGCATCTGAACATATGGATTTCGGTGTGTGCTTTAGGTCTGTACGTTGCGAGCCAGTTGATATTCGTGTCACGATGGTACCTGCTGCTTAGGGTACAATCGGTCAAAATAGGGTACTGGGTTGCTGTCCGGCTGCATTTCTTAGGTCTGCTCTACAACAATGCGTTACCAAGTTCGGTCGGCGGAGATGTCTTGCGAGCCTGGTATGTGACGAAGCATACCGACCGGAAGGTTGAGGCGGCGACAAGCGTTGTGGTTGACCGTGCGATGGGTGTATTGGGTTTGTTTATGATGGCGGTGGGTGGGTACTGGTTTGTTCCTTCAGCGGCCAGGCAAGAATTGCTGCGACGATATGCCGAAACGCCGCTCGTTTGGAC
>JBAPXT010000049.1:0-1986 GCA_049284355.1 Sedimentisphaerales bacterium | reverse complement strand
CTAAAAAGTCAAGTCAATAGAGTGCGAAATTACTGTAAATGACTACGAATTGAAGGGGGTATCTTTTAGAGAAACGCCCTTCTTTGCCCCAGAACGAACGACTGCCTATAGCGTCCAAATCTGGTGTTGCCGGGGAAATTGCTTGTTGATAGAATTATGCTATAGTGTGATAAATGACGATGAATTCTTTAGGTGTGTTTGGGTTTCGAACGGCGTATGGTTTCAAATAGGGGAATAAACGTGAGCTGGTTGAAATTTACGACTATTCAGTTTGTCCTGTTTGCGACGACCTTTTGTTTCGCTGCTGAGCCGGCTCCTGCCCGCAGGACATCGGCTCCGCCGGCGGGAAGTGCCGAGCCGAACGTGTCTAATACAGATGTCCCGCAGTCCGAACATGCGAAAGCAAGAGCGCTGCGAGAAGTCGCTCAAAACTGGATTCAGGTCGGTGTTGAGCAGTCAAAACGGGGCCTGTATGAGCAGGCCGAGGAATCATTCCTCAACGCCGACAGCTATCAGGAACACCTGACGACTGTGGAGCTTAAAGAGCTGGAAGGATATCTGGCTAAAGCACACCAGGCAAACATCGAAAGACGAGCGGCACTCGAGCAGATTAAAACGGCCGGAGATTTACGGGATAAGGGGCGGTTTGTCAAGGCAATGGCCAATTACGAACAGGCGAAAGGTAATCCCTACCTCACCGAGCAGGAACGTAAACAGCTTGACCAGGCGATTAAAAGCACGGGCGAAAGTTTGGACAAACAGAAAAAAGAAGTCGCAAAATTATATAATCGCAGCGTAGAGCTGTTCAAGGCGGACGAGCTTGAAAAGGCCCGCGAGGGCTTCGTTGAAGTCGCCAAATACGACGTGTTTGTTGCCCCTGTGGGGCAATCCGCCGAGGATTATCTTCTTAAGATAGACGGCATCCTTACCGGCAAAATCAAAAATTCATCGCCCGCTAAACCGGTGTCTCTCTTGACGACACAGGTTGCGACGCCGGCTCCGCAGGAGCAAAAGGCGCCGGCGGCCAGCTCGTCGTCTGTCCACGATGCTGGTGAGATAGAGTTGCTGAAAATGAACTCGGGGCAGGGAGAGGAAAGCAGCCCAGAGACAAAACCGGTGCAGGGCGAGGCAAATGAAGCAGTAGGAACCGCCGAATCAACTTCAGAAGAGCCCGCCGGCGCCCAGGTTGTTCCTGCAAAAAAGGAACAAGCATCGACTTCCGCGACGGCGAGAGAAAGAATTATTTGTACTTACACCAAAGCTGTTGTTGAAGACGCCGCCGTCAAGGTGGGTTATTACATCGGACACGGTGAATTCGACAACGCGGTTTCCGTGGTTCGCACCGCTACAGGTGTTATCGAGGACAACAGAGTCATAATCGGAGAGGAGTTATTTGCCCAGTACAGCATTCGGCTAAAGCAGCTTACTGAAAAAATTATTCGGTCTAACAAGTAATCATAAATATTTGATACGCGGCGGTCAGCGGGTTAGTACTGTTTGTTTGTCCGGTTATGGCCTTGGCAGGCAAGCGGTGGCCTTTTGATTGCCGCCCCATCCCAAACGTCGCAAACCGCCCATTTTTGCCGGCGGAGGGGCGTAAATTTTTCCCATTTTACCACGCGGTCAGCCTTACCAACTCAAATAATATCACTTGATTTTAAGGTTGAGACGTGAGATAATATGGGACTTTAAGTACTTGGGCGGTCTGACTTTTGCCGGCCGGGTGCCCGGAAGGATTTTTTACTTGAAAAGAAAGCGGTTTTCGTATAAACTCAATATCGAGGTGTGACCTTTCAAAGCGGCGGGTATACAAAGGCGGTTTTGTGGAAAGCGCAGATTTCTGTGAAATGACGGTTTTTGGAGGAGGTCGGTTTTGGATAAGTTAAGGATTCCGGCGAGATATATGGGAAAAACCCCCTTACTAACACTGTTAGTGTCGATTTTGATGGTGACAACCGCTTTTGCGGAAGAGGTGTCACCGAAGAC
>JBAPXT010000048.1:0-9955 GCA_049284355.1 Sedimentisphaerales bacterium | reverse complement strand
CAACACCTTTGTCTAACTGGTAGGTTCCCGGCAAAGGAGATAGAGAGAAAATATAGCAGCTGACAGTCGGCCCTAATGCTTAGGAAAGCATTAGGGCCATTGTCTGCGCAGGCCGAGAAAAGCGTTGACTTGACTGTGTGTATGTGTTAAAATGCCACAGGTTAAGGAGATAAAACCGTAGTTGGCGGCCTAAAACCTCGGTGAGGAAGGAGTATAGAAAATGCTCATGCCTGTGAAAATCCCGTTGCTATTGCTGCTATTAGTCACATTTTCGGCAGGTTTAGCGGCGGCAGATTGCCCAGTAGGCGATTTGGATGACAACTGCAAAGTCGATTTGGAGGACGTTCGACTCTTTGCCGAGCAGTGGCTGGATAACCCGGGCACATCAGCCAATCTTGATGGTGTTGCTGGTGTGAATTTTGACGATTTTGCACTGCTGGCCGGTAGCTGGCTCCAAACAGGTACGCCCTCTAAGGTCACTTTGCTTGACGATGGTTTTGAGGGTGCCGTCTGGGACGCCAACTGGAGTAGCGAGGTACCACCACACGCTTGGTACAGAGACAGTGTCCAAAAACACAACGGTTCCTACTCGGCTGCGGCCAAAGATGGCCATGAGAGAGGGTTCGCATCTGACAGTTTAGATGCCAGCGATGCCAACATCATTTATATAGACTTCTGGTACAGATTAGGCAATACAAATACGGCGTCCGACTTAAGATTATATTGTTATAATGGCAGTTCTTACATTCTAATTTCGCAAATAGGCGACGGTCCAAAAGACACATGGTTGCATTATACCACTACTATAACAGACGGCCAGTATTTCACATCTGATTTCAGGATACGGTTCTATGCTAATCTAAGCGGTGTCGAGTTTGTATGGGTTGACGATGTTTTAATCCAAAAGAAAGTGGGAGTAGTCGAGCGCACTCTGAGCACCTCGTCAACCAGCGGCGGTTCTGTAACGACACCGGGCGAGGGAGTGTACACTTATAATTATGGCCAAGTGGTCTCAATAGTTGCAACAGCCGATGCGAATTATCAATTTTTGGAATGGACGGGTGATATATCCACCATAGCCAACCCGTCTTCAGCCAGCACCACAATTACAATAAATGGCAACTACAGTATTCAGGCGAACTTTGTGTACTTTGCTGTGCCAGTAGTTATCAACGAGATTCACTACAACCCGGACGTTAAGGTCGAACTGGTGGAGTTTGTCGAACTCTACAACGCCAGCGGTAACACGGTTGATTTGTCCGGCTGGTATTTCTCCAAGGGCATTGACTACAATTTTCCGCCGGGCACAATGATTCCGCCAAATGGCTATGTCGTTGTTACAGAAGACCCAACACCTGCTTATGTTGATGTAACAGTCCACAGCAAATACGGAACAAGCACTTCGATTATTTACGGCCCGTTTACAGGCAATCTCAGCAACGATGGGGAAACCATCGAGTTGCGCAATGCCCAGGGAGAAGTGGTTGACCAGGTTGACTACCAGATCGGCTTCCCTTGGCCTACCGTGGGTGATGCGGTGCCGGATGACGACCTGCACCCAGGTACCGGCCGTTCCATCCAGCTTGTTAATCCCGCATTTGATAATGATTTGGGCGGCAACTGGCGCAGCGCCTATCCCACGCCCGGCGCGAAAAACACAGCTGTGTATGCGACAAATCTCCCACCGTGCATCCGTCAGGTGGAACATACTCCCGAACAGCCCAAAGCGGGCGAGGTGGTAACGATTACGGCAAAGGTGACCGACTCCGACGGCGTTGCGTCAGTTACTCTGAAGTATCAGCTTGTTAATCCGGGCAACTATATTCCGAAAACGTTGCCGAATCTTTCGCAGACTACGCCCACAGTGGTCAATCCGGCTTATGAAAGCGCGGCCAACTGGTCGTCTCTCGCTATGCGCGATGACGGACTCAACGGCGACATGACGGCTGGTGACAGTATTTATACCGTCCAGATTCCCGCAGGCACCCAGACGAATCGTCGGTTGATTCGCTACCGCATTGTTGCTGTCGATAGCGGCGCTCGCAGTATTACCGTTCCTTACTCCGATGACCCACAGCCCAACTTTGCATACTTTGTTTATAACGGCGTGCCGTCCTGGACTGGAGACGGCATAACCTACAGCACAGAAGTCCTCACATCGCTGCCGGTCTATCACCTGATTTCGAGGAATAGCGATGTGGAAAACTGCCAGTGGAATCCGGGTTGGGACGACGGTCAGTACCACTTTGTCGGCACACTGGTCTATGACGGCAAGGTTTACGACCATGTTCCTTATCACGTCCGCGGACAGGTCTCGACCTTTAGATGGGGCAAGAACAAATGGAAATTCAACTTCAACCGTGGCCATTATTTTCAGGCACGTGATGACTACGGCAATAAATACGTTAACAAATGGAACAATCTGGATATCGGCACCGGTACGTGTCCGTGGTGGCAGTACCCGCATCCGGGCGGTACCTGGGACTTGGGTACTGGCGGTATGCTTTTGAATGAGTGCTTGTCATTCCGTTTGTATAATTTAGCCGGCGTGCCGGCCTGCAACACCAACTATTTTCATTTCAGGGTTATTGATGATGCAGCGGAATCCGGGGCGACCCAGTATGATGGCGACTTCTGGGGTCTGTATTTTGCCATCGAGGAGCCGGATGGACGGTTCCTTAAGGAGCACGGCTTGGCCGACGGTAATATCTATAAAATGGATAGTGAGCCGGACAAGTTCAATCAGGGGCCGACTCAGGTTGTTAATAACTCCGATGTGGATGTGTTCATCGCTGGCCAGAACCCATACTCGACACAAGACTGGTGGGAGTCTAATGTAAAGCTTGACTGGTTCTACAGCTTCAAAACGGTCGGCATCGCAATCAACAACTCTGACCCACGACCCCAGGAAAACTGTTTCTATTACCATGACCCTGCTGACCCAAATAACAACCACTGGTCCATCCATCCTTGGGACCTCGAACTGACCTATGAATGGGGGACGCATTACACCTGGTGGGAAGACATCCAGTACTGCCTGTATTATTATCCAGAGCTGTACATCGCCTACCAGAACCGGGCACGCGAGCTGGTGGACCTGTTGTTTGATAACAACAATTACGGCTGGCGGCAAACCGACCAGCTTGTTGACGAACTGGCGTCGATAATCGCTACACCATACGGCAGGAGGTTTATTGACGCCGAACGCGCAATGTGGGATTACCATCCGCGTGTGGCAGATACAGGACATGCCGGCTATTGGTACGAGTTGAATGAATTTTTTTACCGGCCAGGTCAGGACAACAACTGGGACAGTATGGCCGCATATTATAAGCAGTACCTGACTCCAACAGGCATATCCGACTTTCTGATCGGAAATTATGGGCTTAATGCACTCATTAGCGGAATTTATGGATGGCCGCCGGACAATTATTTTTACATTCCCAGTATTGCGGATTCAGATATCCCCTATACGCCCACAGTTACCTACGTCGGCGGTCCTAATTATCCAGCCAACGACTTGGTCTTCCAGACCAGCGCGTTCAGCGACCCGCAGGGCTCTGGCACCTTTGCCGCTTTGAAATGGCGTATCGCCGAAGTCTCGCCTTATACACCTCCACCACCGCCGGAGGATTTGACGGTAGAACTGATAGGCCCCTACAACAGCGAGTGGAAGTACTTTAAAGGTACAACGGAACCACCGAGCACTTGGCGGCAAATTGGTTTTGACGACACATCTTGGCTGTCGGGTTATATGCCGATAGGCTATTATGACGGCCACTCGGAGTACTTTGCTACTTATCTGAGCGATATGAAAAACGGTTACACAGCGGTTTATCTTCGCAAGACATTCGAAATATCCGACCCATGCGCGATTGAAAGTATCAGGCTTGCTGCCTATTACGACGATGGTTTTAATGTCTGGATTAATGGGCATTACGTTGACCGCGTCAATAGCGGCAGCGAAAATCCGGCTTACAACGCCGTTGCCTCCAGCGACATCCCTTATTTCGTAGATTTGGTGACACGAGCCTGGATAAACCCAGGCAGTTACCTTGTCGCCGGAACTAATGTTATTGCGGTTCAACTGCTCAACTCCTCCATAAATAGTGATGATGCATTCTGGTTGGCGTATTCCTTGACGGCTAATCTGTACCAGACGTCGCCTCCGCCTGAGCAGCAGACAGTTGAGTTGGTTTCGTCCGACGCTGCTTGGAAATACTTTATAGGCTCCCAGGAACCATCCTCTCCGATGAGCACATGGCGGCAAATCAGCTTTGATGATGTCCCCTGGTTGTCTGGTGCAACACCCATCGGCTACGGGGTTGGCTCGGTTGTCACGAATTTATATTCCGCTATGTATGGCAAATGGACAACTGTTTATCTTCGCAGGACGTTCGAAATAACCGAACCATCTGCCGTTGAAAGTCTGGAGCTTTCTGCCACTTATGACGAAGGCTTTAATGTCTGGGTTAATGGAACATATATTGGCGGCGCCAACACCGGCGGTCAGGAATTGCCCTATACTGCGATTGCTACCGATTGGGTCAATGGTCGGGCATCTACTGTTATAACATCGTCTAATCCGAGCAGCTATCTTATCGTCGGAACCAATGTTATTGCCGTTCAACTGCTGAACCGTGAAAGTATCAGCAGCGATCTGTTCTGGGAACCGACGCTGACGGCCAATATGTATTCATCGCCGTCAGGGCCGTCACCTCTGCAGCAGGTCAAACGCAATAAATATGAGGTTGAGACGGTGTGGGAAAGCCCGGAGATTACCAACGCTTCACAGCGGACTATTCAGATTCCAGCTTCGGTGGTCGAACCTAACAATCTCTACCGCGTCCGCTGCCGGATGAAGGACAATACCGGCCGCTGGAGCCACTGGTCTACTCCCTTACAGTTCACCACAGGCAATCCGCTGAGCGTCGGTATTCTCGATGATTTGCGAATCACAGAGCTGATGTACAATCCCGCCCCGGCCGATACCGCCAAAGGTGAGCTGAACGTCGATAAAAATGAGTTTGAATTTATCGAAATCAAAAACTGCAGCGTCGACGAAACGCTGGACCTGACTTACGTGGCATTTACTAATGGCGTTACATTCAGTTTTGCTGGAAGCGCGATTACCTCGCTGGCCCCGGGTCAGTTTGTGCTGGTGGTCAGGAATGCCGCTGCCTTTAACTCCCGTTATCCTGGACTATCAGGCCGAATCGCCGGAACATACACCGGCAAATTTGACAACGCAGGCGAACAGGTCACGCTGGTGGATACCCTTAACGGCACAATAGCCGACTTTACATATAATGACGGCTACGGCTGGCCGATTTCCGCTGACGGCGGAGGCCATTCGCTGGTGCCGCTGGCCTCTGCGATACCCGGTGAGCCGTTCGGCTCACTTGATTACTGCGGTAACTGGCGGGCCAGCATGTATATCAATGGTTCACCTGGCGCCGACGATCCTGCGCCGATAGTCAATGTTGTTATAAATGAGTTTATGGCCCACACCGATTATCCCCCGCCGTACGGCTCCAACGACTGGATTGAGCTTTACAATACCAGCGGCTCAAGCGTAGGGCTCAACAGCGACTGGTATCTCAGCGACGATATAGATAACCTTAAGAAATGGGCGATTCCCACTACAAGCATTCTGTCGCACGGCTGGGTCAGTTTCGACGAGGTTACAGGTTTTCATCAAGACCCCTGCAGCGGCGAGGGCTTCGGCTTGAGCAAGGCCGGCGAGCAGATATACTTGTCATATCTTCCCGGTACAAGCGCAGACCGTGTGGTTGACTATATCAAGTTTAAAGGTCAGGAGAACGGTATTTCGTCGGGCAGGTATCCCGATGGCGGGACATACTGGTTCTATATGACGCCTTCGAGAGATTCCGGCAATAGCTATCCGAACCAGCCGCCTGTGGTCATCAGCGAGATAATGTATCATCCAGTTGACTCCAACGATGAGTATATTGAGCTTTATAACCCGACTGGTTCGGCCGTAAACTTGTATAATGCGGCCGGTTCATGGCGTCTCGACAACGCCGTCTCTTACACATTCCCCGCAGGCCTTACACTGGCATCAGGTGCGAGGATTGTTGTGGTGCCGTTTGACCCTGCGGTGGAGACTGCTCGCCTGGCGGCATTCGAAAGTGCCTATGGTTGTAGTTTGACTGCCAACGTTAATGTGTTCGGGCCGTGGAGTGGTGATTTGTCCAACGGCGGCGAACGTCTTGCTTTGGAAAAACCGGAGGCGCCGGACCCGCCGCAGGTGACGACGACGTGGTGGGTCATCGTTGACCAGGTTATCTACGGCGATTACACGCCCTGGCCGACAAGTCCGGATGGCGACGGCGATGCTCTGAAGAGAATTTTTGCGGCTGCTGATAAGTCGGGCAGCGACCCGAATAATTGGCAGGCAGCAACACCTTTGTCTAACTGGTAGGTTCCCGGCAAAGGAGATAGAAAGAAAATGATAGTCGGCCCTAATGCTTAAGAAAGCATTAGGGCTACTGTTTCTGCGACTTGCTTGCAGGCTTTTTTACCAGTCAGTGGTTCAGCCAGCCGGACAAGCTCACTGCTGATTTGAGTCAATTTATTGCTATCTTCCAAGAGCAGCTCTATTGTTTCCACAATAGGTTTAATTGAGCTAAAATACGGCATAAATTCCGGCACCAATTCTTTTTGCGCCAGGATATTGACCAGAGAGAGGTATTTTGTTGTTAGCAGCCATCGCCCCAGCAGATGCCAGAGGATTTTGCTGGATTGATACATTATCACCATAGGACAGCCTGCCGCTGCGACCTGCAGAGTGGCGCTGCCACTGGCGACGATTGCAAAATCGGCGGTGCGGGCAGTTTCAATAACCGAGCCGATAGCGTATTTGCAGTAGAAGCCGGGAATTTGAGCGGCTTTAAGGGTTTTTTGTCTGTCAGCGTCCACGGCCACGGTGGTGAAAGTGGCGTTAGGATATTTTTGCTTCAGGTGGATTGCTATCGTCTGCATCGGGAGCCAGAGCGTAGCTATCTCGGCGGCACGCGAGCCGGGAAGGATTGCGAAATGGGCGTTTTCAGTATTGAAATCGACATATTTTTTTATGTAAAGGGTCAGAGGGGGATTTAATTCGTCGAGCATAGGATTGCCGACAAAGGTTGTATCGACACCTTTTTGGCTGAACCAGTTTTGCTCGAACGGCAGTATGCAGCAGAGGTTATCGCAATATTTTCGCAGTTTGTGGATTCGCCAGCCGGCCCAGCTCCATAACTGAGGGGCGACGTAGAAAAGGGTTTTGATGTTTGCTTTTTTTGCGGCTTTTGCGATGTGGAAGTTGAAAGCGGGGGAATCGCAGACGATAACCAAATCGACTTTAGTGCTTTTGAAGAAACGAGTTATGCGTTTTATGAGTTTGTAAAAAAAGCCGACTTGGCTGAAGGCGTTATAAATCATAGCAGCTCTGGCGACGGTGGTTTCGAGCAATTGGCAGCCGGCGGCGGCCATTTTTGGGCCGCCTACGCCGACGAAGTCGATGTTGTAAGTGCTTTGTTTTAAAGTGGTTATAAGAGCTGCGCAATGGGCGTCGGCGCTCGGCTCGGCGGCACTTATGAAGATGCGATACGTCCTGTTTGTTTCGGCCATAACTACAGGTATTATCGAGATTTGGCAGGGTTGGACAAGAGTCGGAGGCAAATTTTGTGAGGTATTTTCAGGGTTTTAAAATGGGTAAGATAGGTAAATTGGGTAAGATGGAATTGTCGCGGATTTTTTCGTAAAATGCGTTAAAAGGGGGCAACGGCGCGTCCGCCGTCGCCGAAACGCTATGGCGGATAAAGGTTTAGGTGGAAACGTTGGAATCCACCTTGAGGCGGACAAGAATATTGGAAAACGTTCGAAAACTATACCCAAACTAACGAAAACTGATGCCAAACTATATAGAAACTATACCCAAACTATACCAAAATATTCAAGAATTTATGGTAGGTAATGCAAACCATTGGGCGCGACGCGCAGAAGACAGAATTCAGTAGTCAAGAGACATAATAAAAAAATAAAAGTTGCCTAAGTTAACAGAGAGCGGAAGATAGACGACGGATGACAGACCAAAGACAATCAGCGAAGGCGAGAAGGAATTTAAGATTTAAAATTTCACCCCGATGAGATAGTGAACGACACATCCCACAGGGCAGGGATTTGAGAGCAGGAAAAGCGGAAGCAACCATGCCCCTGGCACAGGTCCAAGGGCTAAACAACCCAGTCATCAAGATGACTGGGCTAACCGCAAAGATTTCCTTCTTGCTTCCCCGGGCAAGAGCCGACATAATATTTCACAAAAAGAGAGACGAAATGACACTGACGAGGCGATTTTTATATTGAGCCGTATAATTTGTCAGGTCATTAAAGAAAGTAAAAAAGTCCCCGCCAAAAGGCGAGGTCATGCCAAGGGCGGAAAGGAGAACAACATTGTTTTCGAGAGCAAACGTAGTTGAAAAGCCCTGCAAGTTCTGCAGACAGCCGATTCCAAGGAGAGCTTCGAAGTGTCCCCATTGCGGAGAATATCAAAGTCTTAGAAAACATTTTGTGCATCCTACCTTCTTCGTAACATTCGTGTCGATGGTGGTATCCATATACAGCGCGAAATTAGCCTACACATATAAGGTAAACGCGAGCGATGCGTTAAAAGAAGCAAATGTTGCCAAAGAACAGGTGCTTCAGCAAAAAGAACTTATTAAACTCTGGGCCAGCACCTTAGACAGCGTAAACATAAAAGACCCGGAACAGGGGATTAAGTACACAAAAAAGATATTAGAGAAGGAGGAGCACTGGCTGGCATACGATATACAGGGCAGCGCCTATAAAAGTCTGGCGAAAAAACATGAAGACGAAGACAAGAAAAGAGAATTTCTGAACAAGGCATTAGCCGCTTTTATAAGGTCCAGCGAATTAAACAACGCATTCTCGGCAATAGAAGTCGCTAATATATACGCCTACTTTGGTGAGGAGGAAAAGTGCAAGGAATGGCTGAAAAAGGCTCAACAATCCAACCAATTACCTACTTATGATGGCGCCTCAAAGTATGAATGGTTATTTAAGTATTCAAACAGGCCCTGGTTCGAAGAAATAAAATGGAAGGTGTATGAGTAAATTTGGGGAAGCGAGGATCGGCGGTGAGGTTGGCGTTATGCGGAAAGTGTGCGAACATAGTCAGCCTATGAGAGATTATAACATCATAAAAAGTACAATTATTGTATCCCTTGCGTTTATCCTGGCAGGATGTGCCACTATTCCGTCAGGAGTGGAGGCAGTTCGGGGTTTTGATGCCAGCCGATACGAGGGCCGGTGGTATGAAATCGCGAGGTTAGACCACGATTTTGAACGCGGACTAAGCAAGGTATCTGCGACTTACACCTTGAGGGATGACGGCGGAATAGACGTGTTGAACAAGGGCTTCGATGAGCACAGCGGCAGCCGGAAAGAAGCGAGAGGTCGAGCTTATTTTTTAAAGGACAGCACGGTCGGATGCTTGAAGGTTTCGTTTTTTTGGCCATTTTACGGCGGCTATAATGTCATTTCTCTTGACCGCGAGAACTACTCGTATGCATTAGTCTGCGGTCCTAACAGGTCGTATCTATGGATATTAGCCCGAGATAAGACACTCAGTCACCCTGTGATTGATAAATTGGTCAAGACCGCAAAAGATTCAGGATTCAAAGTTGAGGGCCTGATTTTTGTTGAACATGATAATTAATAAGAGGCGGCTTCCCCAACGATTTCGGGTCATGGGGCAAGTTAGTGGATAGTCGCTGGCCGTTAGTTTTTCTACCGCTTACTTATGAGGAAATTGCATCAAATGGGATTAGGCGAAACATATTGCCTCCATATTTGAAAGAAAATCATCTTACCGCGTATCCAATTTTCTACTCTAAACAGGCCGCGAACCCAACTCGGTAACGGTTTCAAT
>JBAPXT010000047.1:0-2951 GCA_049284355.1 Sedimentisphaerales bacterium | reverse complement strand
GTCGTACTCACCGCTTATCTTCTTCAAATTAAACATGGCCATATTAGCAGTAAGTGAATCTGGGTTGGCTTCAAGCCTTTCTTTGCAATACTTCTGGGCTTCTTCCGATCCGAGCATTATGTACATCCTTTGCAAAACATTAGATGCGGAATCCTCATTTGTCCCCGCTTTGTCAGCAGCTTTCCGGAGATATTGTATAGCACTTTCTTTATCACCGAGCTTCAACTTTGCCTCAGCCATTCTGGTAAAAGCCACGGGAGCAAATTCACCGTCAACATATTCTCCAGCTTCCTGAAATAGTCTATCCAACTTGTCGCCTTTTATGAGCGTCCGAAAATATCCATCAAGCGCCGCTGCATCACCGGCGCCACTCCCCTTAGCTTTCTGCAACGCTTCTCTGTACAATTGTTCTGCCCTGTCTATTTCGCCTACTGCTATAGCAAATGCTCCTGCTCGATTGTGCCAGTCCACGCTATCAGGGAATTTCTTAATAGTCTCATCATAGAAGCTTCTCAAGGCTTCTTTTTTGCCAAGCCGCCAGTACAGCTGCTCAAGCAACGTCATGGCTTGTATAGGAGCTTGTGGTTGGTCAACCGTACTTTTAAGTTCGGTTATAGCATCCTCGTACTGGCCCACCCGCTGATAAGCCCTTGCCAGAGAAATCCGGGTGAGAGGGTCAGCTGACAACGACATGCTTCTTTTAAAGTCAGTGACCGCCTGCTCATAATTTGCCATCAAAAGATTTATTTCACCTCTCAACCGCCAAGCCATTGCATTATCCTGAGAAGTCTCAAGATTTCGATTCGTCAACTCCAAAGCCCTTTTCAGCTGCCCCTGTTTCATTGCCAACCATGCCTCAAGCAGTAGCGCTCTGGGCTCATTGGGGAACTTTTCCTTAAAGCTTTGCAATTTGTATTCAGCTTCTTTGACAAGACCAACCTTAAGGAAATCCTGAATTTGAATAAGATGGACATCCTGGGTGTCTTCAAGCGATAAAAGTTCTTCAGAATATTTCTTTATGGCTTCTTCATCGGCTGTTTTTTCTGCAATAAGCAAAAGACCTTTGACCGTATTACTATCTTTTTGCCCAGTTTGATACAACTGCTCTAAAACCTTCTTGGCATCCTCAAATCGGCCTCCATCGAAATAATAGACCCAGAGCAATTTTGGGTCTTCCGATTTCTGCAGCAATTGCTTAGCTTTTTCCTCCTGCCCACTGGTCCGCAGGTATTCTACATAGTTAACAAGCATTGCTTTATCGTTAGGGTCTATCTTTCTGGCTTGCTCGAAAGCCGAAGCTGCCATAGCAAACAATGCCTCCTTACGTCCCACATTCCTTTCCTCAGAAGCCATTTTCGTTGCCATTCTCCCGAGCAGTACAGCGTTCCGCATACTCGGAGCGGTTTTCAGCAATCTCTGGCGAATCATTAATGCGTTCGTCGGCTGTGTAGTGGCTATATATTCAGCGTAGAAGCTGAGTAAATCTAAATCATCTATGTTCAGTAACATTACTCTGTCCAAAGCGTTCTTGGTCTCAAGCATCTGGTCAGATGATACATTATCACCAAGTTTTGCATTACGCTGGTAGAGCACAAACGCCAATTGTCTTGCAATAGTTCTATCGAACGGATTCAAAGATGCCGCTTTCTTGGCGTCCTCAATGGATGCTTGCTCGTTTCCAAGAGCTGCATTGGCATTACTTCTCAATATAAAGGCTTGGGAAAAAACGGGCTTTAGCTTCAAACATTCGTCGAGTTCTGCCAACGCTTTTTTATATTCTTCCTTAGCTATATCAAAACGCGCTGCAAAAAATTGGCCTTCACAATCATCGAGATTTTGACGTCGCCCTACTTCTGTGATCTGCTTAGCCAACTCCCAATCTTTCTTATCAAGTGCTATCGCAAAAAGATAGTCCACGGCAAGGCGTTGCGAATCTGTTAATCCTTCGTTCAGGTCAAAAACCGGCTTCCCACCTTCCTGCAAAGCTTCTATTTTAAGGACTTTTTTGAACTCTCCGGCCGCTTTGTTCGGCTCACCACTCCTATCATAAAATGCACCAAGTTTCATAGACCTTTCTATCGGGTCAGCAATACCTAACAAAACCTGCTCTTCTATCTCCTTACGCTTTTGTTGCGAAATTTTCCCAAGTTCGGGCTCGGAAAGTACCTGTTTGTAAAACAGAGCCATTGTATTAGCTGGAAAATATTGCAAAAACCGGTTAACCAAATCTTTGGCCTGCTCTGTCTTCCCTTCCGCTATGTAATTATTGCAAACAGCAGCGACAGAAGCTTCTCCAACAGCATTAGGTTCCACCAGCAGGAGTTTTCCCACCAATTCGGCATTGAGCAAATTATAGCTTTTTAATTCAGCGGTTTGCGATTGAACCCCCTCTTCTTCCACACCTGGACCTGGAGCCTTTTGGGAAATAACACCCAAATCTCCGGTCATTTGCTTTTGCGATAGAGCTGCCTGAAGCTGTCCAATCTTGGCCTGCACCAGTTCCAGGTTGAGTTTAATCGTATTTGAGTCATCCGGCCGCCTCTTGGCCAATGCTTCTTCAGCTTCCTTGAACTGTCTTGCAGCAATATAAATCCTAGCGCGAAGAGTCTGGCTTCTATCGTTGGTCCAATATTCGTTCTCGAAAAAGTTTACAGCATTCAAGGCCTCGCTATAGGCTCTTAATTTTAACACTACATCCGCATAATCCAAAAGAGATTCAGGTTTTGTCCCGGCAATACCTGACTTGAGTGCGCTGGCCAAGAATTCTCTGACCTCGCCAAGTTCAGAAGTATTCTCAAAAATCTTCGCAAGAACATAAGAAAGATGTGCATACGAATACTGCAGAATAGAAACCCTCGTATTATTTTCTATTCCAGATGCTTTAAGTTGCTTGTAAGCTGTATATAGTTTCCTGATAGCGATATTTCTATTCCCCTTCGCAAGCTCAAGCA
>JBAPXT010000046.1:0-31662 GCA_049284355.1 Sedimentisphaerales bacterium | reverse complement strand
ATTGAAACCGTTACCGAGTTGGGTTCGCGGCCTGTTTAGAGTAGAAAATTGGATACGCGGTAAGATGATTTTCTTTCAAATATGGAGGCAATATGTTTCGCCTAATCCCATTTGATGCAATTTCCTCTTACTGTCGCGGCTCTGTGACCCTCGTATTCAGTACATATTTCGCCATTTTGGGCTGGCGGTGGAGAATTTCCGTGAAGTGTTTAACTAAAACCAGTTGTATTTCGTCGAGTGTCTTTTCTTCTGCCTCGACGAGCAATTTCGCATTTGCCAAGCAATTTGCCGCATTTTTAGTTAGTTTAATTTTATCCGGAAAGCTCGCCTCGCAATCTCTGCACACAATTCCGTTGGCTGAGCTGCTGAAGTAGAATTCGTCGCTCGCGGCCCGTGACCCATAACTCGTTTTGCAGTTTGCGCATGCGTTTAATATAGGCATTAAGCCGATTTCTCTAAGCAAAGTTAATTGGAATAGTATTAATAGCGATAACGCCTTCTGTCCTTGTCTTTCATTGGTGTCCTGTAAGAATTGCAGAAAAGCATCGAAAAGTTCCGGATGCGGGTCGTATTCATTTGTCAGGCCGTTTACCAGTTCTGCGCCAAAGAGGCAGCAATTTAACGCAAAAAGATTATCTGCTGTACAGGAGAAAGATGGCTTTTGCTGGAATTCCGTCAAGGTAGCGAGTTTTTCCCTGCTTGAATCGGAAAAGACAATCCGGCCGCAAGAGAGGACTTCGAGCGGCCCGTCGAACGCCGATTTAGGCCGTTTTGAGCCCTTGGCGATTGCGCCAATTTTGCCGGTTGCTCTGGTAAAAAAAGTTACTATCTGAGATGTTTCAGAATAATCGAGTGCGCGTATGCAAATGGCTGTATCTTTGGTCAACATTTTATAGAGTCTTATGCCTTGTTATATACGGGGCCGTAACCGAGCTGCTGTAAGATTTGGTCCTCGCTATTGTGCATTTTCTCGGCCTGTTTTTGTGTGGAGTCATTGAAACCGAGGTTATGCAGCAAGCCGTGGGTTATGTAAAGCGCCAGTTCCGCCTCGCCTGAATGGCCCCGCAGTTTTGCCTGCCTGGCGGCCATTTCACCGTTGACAACAAGCTCGATGGTTCGACCGCGCTCACCATATAATGATTTCACGGAGTCCGTTTTGTTATCGGATAAGTCGAAACTTAAGCAATCGGTAGGGGTGACACTGCCTAAAAACTGTTTATTCACTTTGCGGATTTGGGCGTTATCGACTATTGCTATGCTAATCGTTGCCTTTGAAAGCTTGAAACGGTTACAGACAGTTTTGACCAGTTTTTTGAGTCTGGGCAAAGGTGCATCTATATTTTTGAAATTTTTAGCGATTTGGACAACGAAATCCGGCTTTTGTCTGACAGAAGCCATAATTTTCAGCTGGTTTCCTGCTCGCCTCGCTCGCTCGGCGAAGCGGGCTCGGTTTGCTCAGGTGTTTGCTCATCAGGTTCGGGTTGTGATTCTTGCTGTGTTTCCTCTGGTGTTCTTTCAGTTTCTATTTTGTGATTATTCAGGGGTTTGCCGTTTTGTGGTTCTTTTGCAGAACGGTTTCCCTGTGGAAGGGGTTGTCTGGGGACGGGGGCTGGCTTTGGATATGCGACCCGGCCGTGATAGTGTGCCGCAAGAGTTTTAGACATACTCGCTTCTATCAGGCTTAGCTCACGCAAGGACAGGTCGCATTCATCGAATTGGCCGTCCTGCAGACGTTTCATAGCCATATTGTGCACGGCAGCTTCAATCCTTGTCGGGGTTATTTCCGGCAAGGCCCTGACAGCACCTTCTGTGGCATCGGCCAACATTACGATGGCAGCTTCTTTTGTTCGCGGCTTGGGACCGGCATATCTAAATTCGCTTTCAGAGGGGAAAGCTCCCCCTTCAGATTCTCTTTCGCCGTGTTTCTTTTTGGCCTCGTTGTAGAAATATTCAATCAGTGTCGTACCGTGGTGCGTTTCGATGAACTGCCGCAGCACCGCAGGCAGGCTGTATTCCCTGGCCATTTCTATTCCGTCTTTTACATGGCCTACGATAATCAACTGACTCATTGCAGGTGAGAGCTCCTTATGGCGGCTCGAAGAACCCATTTCGTTTTCGGTGAAGTAGCTGGGCTTGTTGATTTTTCCGATATCGTGGTAGTAAGCTCCAACCCTGCATAAAAGGCCGTTTCGGCCGATTGACTCGGCAGCAGCCTCAGCGATAGAGCCCACTAACAAGCTATGGCTGAATGTGCCCGGCGCTTCCATAGCAAGTCTTTTCAGCAGCGGCTGATTCGCATCGCTGTAGTCCAGCAGCGTCATACTTGTCGCTATACGAAAAGTTCTTTCGATGAGGGGCAGCAGGCCCTGAATGAGCACGCCGACCATAAGCGTGACGCCTGCGTGGCGGCCTGCGTTGCTAAAGATATTACCCAGCGGGGGATTTGCGACAAAAAAGTCCAGAGAGGCAGATGTTAGGAACACTACTGCCGCCGCGAGGGCGCTGACCTCAAGCAATTTCATTCTCGTGCGGATTTCTTTCAAGGAAAGACAACAGACAAAGGCGCCGGCAGTCATTATCAAAAACAGATTGATATTTGACGTGGGTCTTGCGGCGAAATAGGCAAAGATACAATAGAATACACTCATACCTATTGCAAATCGCTGGTCATAAGCGATTGTCAAAATTATAGCTGCCGTGATGGCGGTGCCGGTGGCCCACGAGGTTTGATCTGATAGCAACACGCCGACTTTGGTTGTGGCCAGCAAAAAGATAAACAGACCCGCCAGTGCTATGGCCCTGGCGTGGTTTTTTATTATTCGTTTTTGGTAGTGATGAATATAGAAAGCTGCGCCGATAGAAATCAACGCTGCTATAACGGCTCTGGGTATCAGCTCAAGGTAGCAGGCCTGCAGGATTAATTCGAATGAAAGGATAAGGGCGAAAGAGACGGCAAAAAGAAACACTAATAAAGCCGAGATTAAACGGTCGGCGCTGGCGAACTGACTTATTTGCGAAAGTCGCTCGATAGTTTTCTTTTTATGCACCTGGTTTCGTCGCGGACTTGTTTTTTTAAAAAACCACATTTATTTATCCTGTTTTTGTCATACGAGACAGCAAAAGAAATAAAACGATTTTGTGTTTTACTTTTTAGTTTTTGCCCTTTTTTTGTAGGCCCGCACGATATTTTGAACCAGCCGGTGTCGTACAATATCTTTCTGGGTAAGCTCTGCAAAACCTATACCTTTGATTCGCCGCAGCGTTGCAATGGCATCCACCATTCCGCTTTGGCCGCTATCCAGGTCGATTTGAGTTACGTCGCCTGTTACTATCATTTTGGAGCCGTGGCCCAATCTGGTCAAGACCATTAGCATTTGCAGAGCCGAAGTGTTTTGCGCTTCATCGCAGATGATAGTGGCTTCGTTTAGAGTTCTGCCACGCATAAAGGCAAGTGGAATGATTTCGATGATGTCCAGTTCCATAAATTTCTTCATCTGGTCGAAATCCATCATATCTTCGAGAGCGTCAAAGAGCGGGCGCAGATATGGATTTACTTTTGCCTGCAAATCGCCGGGCAGAAAGCCGAGTCTTTCACCGGCTTCCACAGCCGGACGGGCAAGGACGATTTTCCTGACTTGTTTTTTCCTAAGCATCGAGACCGCAATTGCAACGGCCAGGTATGTTTTGCCGGTCCCGGCTGGTCCTATACAAAATGTAAGGTCGTTGGCCAGCATTGTTTCGACGTACTTTAGCTGCCCCTTGGTGGACGGCTCGATGACTTTTTTGTGGGAATACACGATAATGGCCTCGCTGGTCTCGGCAGTTACGACTGACTCGTCCTGAGTAAGCAAGGTTTTTACGTCCACAGCGGTAAGTAAGCCGTGTTTGATTAAGTGCTTTTGCATTCTGTCTATAATTTCTGAGGCTCTGTTTGCGTTTTCAGTTTTGCCTGTGATTATTAAATTGGACTGGCGGGCAGTAATCTGGACGCCGAGGGATTGACGCAAAAGACGAAGGTGACTGTCGGCAGGGCCGAACAACTCAAGCTGCTTACCGGTTGAATCTAATTGTATGGTAACTTCCAAAGTTTTCCTCTATCGAGAGTTGAGCATAAAGAACAAATATGCAAACGGTGCCGCCAGCAGCAGTGAATCAAGAATATCCAGTATTCCACCAAAGCCCGGCACATTGTTTGCTGAATCTTTTTGTTTTGCGTCCCGCTTTATCATAGATTCGGCCAAATCGCCCATTTGGCCGATAAAAGCAAAACAAAAGCCAAAGATTACCGCTAACCACCAAACCATTATATCACAACACCTTGCAAATAGAATAGCAACTATAATTGCGGTTGCGACGGCACCGGCCATACCTTCCCAGCTTTTTCCGGGGCTGATTTTAGGCAAAAATTTGTGCTTGCCGAAAAGGCTTCCAATAGAGTAAGCCCCTATGTCAGCAGACTTTACAACAAATACAAACATCAGCAATGCCCAGGGGCCAAAGTCAATTCGCACGGCAAGTGCAAAGGCACCTAAAAGCCCAAGATAAATAATAGAAAAATAGTTTGCTCCGCAATTAGCCAACACCTCCGAAGTACCGTAACCTATATATTGATATAAAAGCAGCGCCATCAGCACAAACGCAGAGACAGAATATATATATATTCTGGGCTCGATTTGGAGAAGTTGCGGCCAGTACCAGCTGGTTGCAAATAAAATCGACGCGGCGATTGAAATGGGGCTGAAAATCTTTAAATTTTTTGCCGCGGCAAGTTTTGACAACTCCAGCAGGGCAGGAATTACTAACAGGGCAATGAGGATGCAAAGGATTGTTCCCCGCACCGGTTTGTCATCGGCCAACGAGGCCGTCAGGGTACCATCCAGCCAGCCGTCGAAAATGACTATGGCGGCAAAAAATACCGTCATCAATGTACCAAAAACCAATCTATATTTGAGCATAAGTTATTAGTGGTTGGCTAGCCCCGCTTGATTGCTGTCAAATGCTTTTTAGTTGCGGCTTGATATCGCCGAAACGCCGGTTTCGCTTTGCGTAAGCGAGTATTGCCTTTTCCAAATCTGACTTTTTGAAATCGGGCCAGAGAGTTTTTGTAACATAGAATTCACTGTACGAGATTTGCCAAAGCAGGAAATTGCTGATTCTCATTTCATTTGCAGTGCGTATCAGAAGGTCCGGTTCGGCCAGGCCGACGGTGTATAAATGCTCGCTTATGCACTGTTCATCAATAGCTTCGAGGCTGAGTTGTCCATTTTTGTATTCTTGAGCAATTTTTTTTGCTGCATCTATTATCTCGATTCTGCCACCGTAGTTTAACGCCAAGGCAAGTGTCATACCTGTGTTGGTGCTGGTCAATTCTATAGTTTTTGTGAGTTCTTTTTTTACCGCCGGGGGTAGTTGAGCCAATCTGCCGAGGTGAACCAGCTTGACGTTGTTTTTCATAAGCGTAGGACGAATCCCTGCGAGGTATTGGGAGTAGAGGTGCATCAGGGAATTGACTTCTATTTTGGGTCTTTTCCAGTTTTCTATACTAAAGGAATATAAGGTCAAAGATTCAATGCCGAAGTCGACGCAGTACTGGGCCACTTTTTCGACCGTTTTTGCACCCTGGCGATGCCCTTCGGCTCGCGGCAGATTTTTTTTCTGTGCCCATCGGCCATTGCCATCCATAATTATGGCGATATGACGGGGCATCTGTTCAGTCGTCAGGCCAAGGCGTTTAGCGGTTTTTTCAAGTTTTTCTTCGGAGTTTTCCATAAATGTGCAGCGTTCAGCATATCCGCCATCTGTTAAAATTATCTAAATATCGTTTGGGTTCGTTTCGGTCCGACCCCGATAATTGTGATTGGTACTTTGACCATTTCTTCAATAAGGCAAATGAAGTTTTTGGCATCGGCAGGCAAATCATTAAAATCATTTACTTCGGTAAGAGCAACATCCCAACCGGGAACAGTTTCATAAATGGGGCTTGCCTGCGAGAGTCTGGCAGTATTTGCAGGAAAGAAGGTAGTTTCTTTTCCGTTGATTTTATATGCCCTGCAAATATTTATTTCTTTTATGCCGGTGAGGGTGTCGAGATGCATCAAAGCCACCGAATCGATAGCACTGATGGTTGCGGCATAGGACACTGCTAGGGCGTCGAACCAGCCGCATCGGCGGGGCCGGCCTGTGGTTGTGCCGTATTCGTGTCCCTTGTCACGAATATATTGACCGACCTCGTTATCCTGTTCTGTAGGAAAAGGACCAGCACCGACCCTCGTTGTGTATGCCTTGGCTACACCGATGAATTTATCAACCATCTTAGCCGGCACGCCGCAGCCGACTGACATACCAAGAGCGCTTGAATTTGAGCTGGTTACATACGGAAAAGTACCATGGTCCAGGTCTAAGAGCGTTCCCTGCGCGCCTTCAAAAAGGATAGATTTACCATCTACAATTGATTTGTGCAGAAATTCGGTTGTATCAGTCACAAATGGCAGGAGTTTAACGGCGTAGGATTTACATTTTTTGAAAATTTCATCGCCATTTATCGACTCGGCGTTATAAAGAGCTGAAAAGATTTTGTTTTTGTATTCGACAATGGTTTGCAGCTTGTCTTTGAGTGTTTTGAGGTCTCTTAAATCGGCCATGCGCACCGCATAGCTTCTGCCGACCTTATCTGCGTAACAGGGACCAATGCCTCGAATTGTTGTGCCGATTTTGTTTTTGCCGAGGGATTCTTCACGTAGCTGGTCCTCTTTTTTATGGTAATCCAGGACGACGTGGGCGTTTTCACTTATAAAGAGGCGTCCTGTCAGCGTAATACCTTTTTGGGCCAGTGTTTCAATTTCCTTCAGAAGTGCATCTGGGTCTACCACTACGGCGTTTGTGATTACGCAGATGATGTTCGGCCGAATCGAACCGCTGGGCAAGAGGTGTAAAGCAAATTTGTTGTCGTCTATAACAACGGTGTGACCGGCATTGGCGCCGCCGTTATATCTGACGACGATATCGCTTTGCTCGGCAAGGATATCAACGACCTTTCCTTTGCCCTCGTCACCCCATTGTAATCCGACGATACAAGAATTCATTTGTGCCCATTTCTCAAAATATGTTGCCAGTGTCCTCCCAAAAATAAACCGCAACAGCTTAGCAACGTGGGTTCCTGTTTTGCAATCTGTTGCAAAACAGAGGCCCTGTAACTTATTGCGGTTAACTAATTGGATTTTAGATTTTATTTCGGTAATTTCAACTAATTTTTGCTACGAGTTTATCTAGAACGGCCGTCAAATTATCGTATGTTTTATCACTGAATTTGCGATCGATTTCTCTGCCATCTTTGCCTTTATATGTGACGATAAAGTAACCTTTTGAGCCAAAGTTGGTTTTGTCTATTTTTTGTATGCAATCTAAAGAGATTTTTTCTTTATCGCTAATGACAAGTTCATTTTCATCGGCTATCAGCTTTTTGTCTTTGATGGTCCAGAGCCGCCCTGCCAGGACAGCGGCGAGGACGACCAAAAAGATTGGGGCTGTTTGGTTAAATATCATTGTATCGTCGAGCCGGCCTTCTTTTAGATGTTCTTCATAAAAGCTACGACGATGAGACCATTGGTATTTGCTCAAATAGCCATCGTAAGCAAAAAGAATTGCAAAAGCAATGCAAGCAACTATATAAACTTTGAGATTGTTCTTTCTGAATTTGCTTACCGGTGCTTCGATAGTCATTTTAACATCCTTTCTACAGCCTCTATGTTAATCGTTTTTGCGCGATTACGTTAATTAGCGGCTGGGCAAAGTTCGGGACTATTTTTTCAGCCATTAGTTCTTCAGCCAGCCGACATTGATTTTCAAAAGATTTTAGCGCATCAAATTTTTCTGCGCTTGATGGGTATTGACGGATTGTGAAAGACAAACTTATTGCCCCATCTGCAGCTTGTCTTTTTTCCCTGGGCTCATAAACGCTTGTTTTTGAGTCTACGCTTATTCTGCCCTGCGTAAGGCAGTCGTCGGAGAGAGCTACCACCACAGTGGGGGAAAACGCGACGGGCCTGGCTGCAGGTAAATCCAGAAGGCAGTTAAAGGCGGTTGAGCCGAATAATGCTTCGGCGATAACCTCATCGTGGCTGCCCGCGTAATCAAAGTCCATAGCGAAAGTAACATCAAGTGAATTGATATCAAGATGATTTACGCTGAGCATATAGGGTGCCAGTTCAATTACCAATTTGTCCTGGTTATAGGCATCTTCAAAACTTGAGGGATTGACTACTCCGGAGCCGATACGGTCTGTTTCGAGAGTAACCCAGCGGCATTGGCTGGCGTTGCGGTCTTCTTCCAAGCAGTACTCGTTATTTTCGCCTCGGGAGAAACGACCCATAGAAGGAAACTGCTTTTGTATACGCTCGAAAAAAGCCAAAATGGTGTCGCGCTGCCTCGGCAGGTCCAACTCAGTATTGATATACATATCGAGGTAAAAACCATCGCAGAGAGAACTGTAACTGTTTGACATAATCAGAAAAATCCTCCAAACGGTGCATTTATAATTTTGCTGAAAGAATTTTAAACCTTAAAAGCCGCACAGCCAATTACATTTTCATTATACATTTAAATATTCTGTTTTCCAGATTTTTTCAGTTAAAGCTTCCAGTTCTTCGTCAAACTTCTTTAGTACCTCGAAATATTCATCAGATTCCAGAGCTTCTTTGGCTTTTTCGTCTTCGGGTTTTGCATCTTTTGGCAAAACGGAATTTCTGAAAATCTCATAATGGTCTCTTATAGAGCAGGGCATTAGCCAATTCTTTGGTTTTTTCCAATTGTCAAGGCCATATTCCCTCTGCCATTTTCGGCCGTTTTTCATAAAATCGGAGAACAATGCGTTGGCGAGGGTTTTCCCGTTTTTATATAAATCATAAATGTTATCAATATAGTAAGGGATAAAGGTACATGGTGTTACGTTACCATGCCAGTCGATATAGAGGTATCCGCCGCTGCGACCATAAGCGACGCATCCTCTTGTGAGCATGCCGCTGTTCCAGAAATCAGCCATACAATATCTTTTTTCACCAAGCAGCTTTTCCCATTTTCTAAAAAGCTGAATTCTCTGTTCGGGCTTAACCGTTAAATCGAGCTCGTCTTTACCCCGCCCAATCGGCATCAGCTGGAATTGCCACATATAACAGGCGCCTTGTTCCTGAAAATAAAATTCATAAAATTCGTCGGTCAGTAGTATATCTGTATTTTTGCTTGTTGCTGTGACGGAAATGCCAAAAGGCACTCCTGCCTGTCGCAGGCATTCAAATGCGTTGAGAATCTTTTTGTGTGTGCCGGGGCCTCTTCTGCGGTCTGTTTCTTCTTCAAAACCCTCAACCGAGATTGCCGGCGTGATATTTGCCAATTTTGCAAGTTTTTGAGCAACTTCTTCGTTGATAACCGTGCCGTTGGTATATGAAAGGAAGAACATATCCTTGTATCTTTGACAGATATCAAAAAGGGTTTTACCTTCGCTTCTGTACATAAATGGTTCGCCGCCGCTGATAGTTATAAATCTGGCACCCCAAGAGTCGTGGACCTCACTTACTATCCTGTCTACATAAGAATAAGGTATCGTGGCCGGAGTATTTGCTGCTGAAGATGCATAGCAGCCGGGGCATTTTAAGTTGCATATCTGGGTAGGAGATAAGACAATGAAGCTTGGCGGCGGTTCGCCGCATTTTTCCTCGAATTTCTTAACAGCCTGATTGCAACTTTGGTCTTCGCCAACAAGATTGTTCCGAACCAATACGTCGATGATTTTTTTAATAACTTTCTTTGAAATATAGCCTTTATCTACATTTCTAACCACGCATCGCAGCATCGCCGATAGGAACTGGTATCTTTTTAGCCGCACTTGTTGTAAATCTTCCGAACTATCGCGGATCATACTTTTATAGATGTAATCGTCGATTTTCTTTGCCAGCAGTTTTCGGGTGAGCTTATAATTTACCATCTTGATGAGTCCTGGAGATATGACTTCCGTTTCCATTTTAACTCCTCTGTTCTGCCAAAATTCTTAACAAGAAAACCTGCTCAGAAATCCTTTGATTGAATGACAATTGTTGCACGAATTCAAGCTTATCTCAAGAGAAAAGAACACGAAACAGGTCAAACTTATTTTGAATTCGGCTCAGGCAGTTTAAGCTCTGTAACCACTGCTCCAATGGTTGACAAAACTGCAAAAACAAACATTCGCCACACACAAACCGCTGCATGGTTGTAAGGTGCAGTCCCACTGCTATGGCTTAGTATCGCAGAAAACATCGTGTAAAGTGCGCCAGCCACGATGCCGCAAACAACCGCGGTGACAATTCGCTTCCAAAATGCCGCCCCGCCGCAGCCCAGGGTTATCCCCATCCCACAAAGCAAGGGCACAGTTGCAACAAGCCACCAAATATCTCTCAAGCCCGGCAATTCTCCTGTACTCCTGAGGTAAGTTAAGTCGGCAATTCCAAATACCAATGCCGCAGCAAGAGCATACCAACCCGCGTGCCAATATCGCGGCTTCATTGATGCCCGAATCCGGGCCCGCCTGCGCATCCGGCGGCGAATTGTCAAAGGCCAATTGTAAAACAGGCAAAATGCCCAGTGCTCCAGCAGTGCTCCCCTTTCACCGAAAACGGGTACAAAATGAACGGCATCCGTCGCCCAGTGAGCTGCCATAAATCTTGCAAGCGCAGGATAACGATATGTCATCTGTATTGGAAAAGCCAAATAGCCTATATACTTAAAAAAGCCCAGAAAGACAGCTATGTTGTAATCCCTAAAGCTCCTGTCTTTTATAACCATATAAACAACATATATGCCGCGAGTAAACGAGCCGGGCGAAACAGGAATTATCTGGAAAAACAACATAATAGCGCCCGCCGCGGCACAACTTTCCTGCCACGACAAGCCAGGATGCTTCAATATATATACAACAGCAACTATTAATGCCACAACATGTGTTACCGGCAGCGTGCAGATATGAACGGCAAGACACTGAAGATACTTCTGAATGAAAGGCTCGTCAATCTGCGAAAGAATTGTCTGTGTATCCTCGTCGGTGAGAATATGCTTTTTCTGGCCTTGCTTTACCATATCGAACAGCCATTGCCGGCGAAGTTCAGTATTAAAATACAGCTTAACCGGCCTTACGGTAAGGAAATACAGTTTCTCCTTTGCAAACTGCCAATCAGTAAAAAGTCTGTGCAGAGAAGGAAATATCAAGAGCAGAAATGGCAGATGATACAAAATCCGCCACGGCTGCTGCAGGAGCAGCTTTGTTCTCGTATGTGAAATCCTGCCGGCCCTGTGCCACGATATAAGCAACTCGATAATTTTGCCTTTAAAGGCTTTCTTGAAATATTCAAGACTGGTAAGAACACCAATGTAGTGCCTGTGCCAGTTCTCGTGATACCGGAACTTGCGAAACACGCCGCCTAAAATCGGCAAAAGGCCAATCAAGAAGAAAATAAAGGTCTTAAGTTTGCTGCTGCGCAGTAGTTCAAAGCCTTTTTCGTCGATGATATTTCTTGTTTTCCAGCCCGTAACTGCGCTATCAAATATAACTGTCCAGAGTTTTTTGCTGTATAGAAGTCGAATATGATTGTGTGTAATATCAGGAACTGAATTTCGATAAACATCTTCAGCCTGCGTGAGCTCATCAAACAAGCCGTGCATATCTTCGAAATGCTCTTTGTGGCTGTTGATAAAACTTTTCAGTTTATTTAAATCGCCTCTGTCGAATTGCACGAGCGAGCCTCGCTTTAATCCATTCCAAATGAGTTTGAAATCACCCGGGCTCATTGGCAGAAAAGGCAAAAGCGCAAGTCCAGCTCTGAAATCTACCGCCACTAATCCGGCAGACGGATTATCTTCGGTTTCTATGTGTTTTAGACAGTTCGGCTGACTTTTACAGGTTGACCACTCATATTGTCTTGCAAGTTCATAGGCCCCCATATTGTGCAACAGCTTTATAAATTCCTTCATAAACTGTCGCTTTGCCCGATATTCAGGCGAGCCGAGCTGCAACTGGTCGACTTCGAATCCTTTGCGCCAGCGCTTCAACAAATCCAGCCGGTCGTCGACCTCCAGCCGCCAGGTGCGCCCGTCGACCCATTCGCTCAATTCACCGCAGCTGCCGAGCGTATTGTCAACAAATGTTGCATAAATGTCCACAACCGTTGTTTCATCGCCGAATTGGATTTTCGCGCCGCGCCGGATAAATTTCTGCCAGAGGGCGCCATCTCTGGCTGCTGCCGGGTTCATCTGAAGCTGAAATGGTCCCTGGAAGCCAACACAATACAACAGATTGCGAAACAACCGAGCACGACTGGAGGGCGGAATAAGAATCTTCATCGCATAAATGCCGGCGACCTCAAGGCCTTCTATCGGCCCGCCCTCAATCTCCAGTATCTTTACCTTATAAACTTGGCCTGCGAATCCTCCGCCTATAAATTCTTCAACGACCAGATGCACTTTCGCCGAGTTTGGTTTTGTAACCCCTGTAACATCATAAACCAATTCGGTGCCGCTATCGTAACGAGAAACCTGAATTGGACGATGTAAACCTGCGAGACGACATTTCTTCTCCAGCTCCCTGCAGATTTCGACAGAATATTCTGCTGTCATCAACGTTCTCCGGGTAAGTGCAAGTTATTCCACAAAATCAGACAAACCAGCGAGGTTGTCCCCGCATACGCTCCCGCTAATAAGTCGTCCAAAAGGATGCCCCACCCTTTGGGCAGTTTCTCAAGCTTGCGGATTGGCCAGGGTTTAAGAATGTCGAAAAACCTGAAAAGCAAAAAGCCAAGTAATCCAGCGACCCAAATGTTGCTTATCGGAACCGCAGCTATTAATAAAAACGTAACTGCCTGGCCGGAAAATTCATCGGCAACTACTTCCTGGGGGTCGGTTTCATCCAGTGCTGCAGCCATAGCAGGAGCAAATTTGATACAAACAACAGAACCAGCCAAAGCCAAAACTGCCATTATTATTGATATTGTTGCAGCCGATAAGTTGAAATAACACATCAAGACAAAGAGCATCGCCGGCGGCACTGAGCCCCACGTTCCCGGAGCAACAGGCAGACGGCCAAGGCCAAAGCACGATGTAAACAATCTTCTCATAGTTATCGAAAGTTAGCTGAAGATGTAAATTAAGTCAAAGATTATCGACGGGTTCCGGCTGGATTTTTTTCAGCATTTTCAGGCAGAATCTGTCGGTCATACCTGCAATGTAATCGCATACTGTCCGCTGCAGACCTTCCTGGTTTATAAATTGCTGGAAGTAACCGGGCATCAGTTCCTGTTTATTACAAAACTTATCAAAAAGCTGCTCAAGCCAATTTTCGACTTGCTTTGCTGTTTGTGTTAACGATTTATGTCGATAAAAGTTCTGCAGTAAAAACTTTTCCATCGCGAGGAGTCTGGTGTTATTTTCGGTTGAAAGCACAACTAAATTTTCGCTACGGCGATAAACCTGGTCAACAGTTTTCGGGTTTAAGCCGGTGATGGTTTTTTTACTTGCGGCGATGCAGTCGCTGACGAGCATATCGATAATTGTTTTGGCGGTTCTTGTTTTTTGGACTATCGGGTCTTTAATTGCCTTGGCGTTTATTCGGCTTTGTGCTTCTGCGAATATTTCAACGTTTTCTAATTGCTCGCCGCGAATCAGGCCGGCCCGCATACCATCTTCAAGGTCGTGGGAGCTTACTGCAATGCGGTCGGCGATGTCTGCAACCTGTCCCTCGAGCGAGCAGTTTAACTCGGCAAAAGTATCGTCCTGCGGGTTATCATAGGGGCTTCGGTGTTTTGCTAATCCCAGCCGGGTTTCATACATCAGATTCAGGCCGGCAAAATCCGGGTACGGATGTTCGAGTAAATCGACAACTCGTAAGCTCTGGCGGTTATGTTCGAATCCGCCGAATTCGGTCATTAAACGGTTGAGTACTTTTTCACCGGCGTGTCCGAAGGGCGAGTGTCCCAAATCGTGTGCCAGACATATCGCTTCAGTCAAATTAATGTTTAGCCCAAGTTCTTTTGTGATGGTTCTTCCGATTTGAGCCACTTCGATGCTGTGGGTAAGGCGTGTGCGGTAATAGTCGTCGAGGCCCGGTGTGAACACCTGCGTTTTGCCTTCCAGCCGGCGAAATGCCGAGCAGTGGATTATACGGTCGCGGTCGCGCTCGAAATCTGAGCGATACGGATGCGGCTTTTCTGTGAACCTCCGGCCGCGGCTGCGAGTTTCAGCGACTGCGTAACAGGTTAGTTCTTCAGACATATATTTATAGAGCTGGGAGGTTGTGTTTTTTGCTTATCTGCTTTAATTGCTCGAGAAGCTCGGTCAGGCTCTGGCTTATAACATTGGTATCAGTGCATACACTCATAAAATTCGTGTCCCCATCCCAGCGGGGGACAACATGGATGTGAAAATGATCGGGCAATCCGGCTCCTGCACACCTGCCGAAATTCATTCCGACATTGAAGCCGTGAGGTTTTATCGCCAGAGAAAGGGCCTTTTTCGATTCCCTGACCAGTTTGGTCAGTTCCAGCAGCTCTTCGTCGCTTGCCTGCTCAAGGTCAGAGATATGTCGGGCTGGCGCTATCAGTAAATGGCCGTTGTTGTAGGGAAAGCGATTTAGTACCACAATGCTTTTGTCTGAGCGCCATAACACCAGATTTTTATCATCATCCTGTGCTTTTTTCAAATCACTACAGATAAAACAATCACTGCTTTCGCTCAGGCCCTGGATGTATTTGACTCGCCATGGTGCCCATAGATTTTTGCGTTCCAATCTACGATTACCTCCACTAATGGTAATTTGTTAAATGGTAACCGGTAAATGGTGAATTTATTTACCAATTACAAGTTACCAATCATTTGAGAAGCTCCATTGTCAAATTCTGTTTGATGGTTATCCGCGGCCTTATGCTGATGCCCATTGGGAAAGAAGCATCCAGCTGCACCTGGTACTGCTGATTGTACCGTTCTGTTTGGCCTGTATCGATATTAAACTGTTCCTCACCCTGACCCTCCAAATTCAGGAAATTGTAGTTTCCCAACAAACCGAACCTGCCGCTCATTTGGAAGCTGCTGGAGTAAGGTACCGGCCAACTGTCAGGGACTGAGTCGGCAAGTGAGTAGGAGCTGCGTATCACGGCGAGTTGCCCTTTTTCGGTTTGACGGATTTCATCGAGCATATAGGTGACGTCTCTTGCTTTTCGTACTACCATCGGCGTCGGTACGGACAGTTTAGACTTCCAGCTTTGACCCACGCGGACTCCCTCCGCAGCTTTTTCTATGCTGGAAATCGAGTCCCATAGGAACCATTGTGTAGCGGTAAAATCACTTATCATATCAGGCTCTTTAATTCTCCCTTCTTTGCCTTTTGGTCGGAAGGCTTTTTCGCCGGTCTCTTTGATTAACTCCTCTAATTGTGAATAGTCCTCAATTTTGCCTGTAGGCTCGACAGTGAACGTGAAACTTGCCCCAGTAAGACTTTCTACGGCATCTCTACCTGTGCCTTGCCGTCCTGGTCCTGATGAAGTTCGACTGGCTCTTACCGATTTGCAGATCGCCTTGATAGTTGTAAGACCGTAGGGGTCCACTTCAATGGGCGTATAGACAACGACCATATCCATTGACTCGGAGAATTTGTCGACCTTGTTCTTGCCTTGTTTAGAGCCGCTTTTCATCGGCCCCCAATCAACCTCAATATCTTTGCTGGAGACGAACCTGTACTGAAGGGTCTGGCCTTCCTGGAAATCTACGGTTAGCAGTTTTTTCTTTCCAGTTAACGCTTTTTTACCTTCGACTCCCGGTGCGCATCCTGCAAGGACAATCAGGAAGATAACCGTTAAAAAAGTTAACGCAGTTTTCAATTTCACTCCTTATTAATTGGGTTCATAGCAGGTAGCAGCGACTTCGCAGACCACGAACCATGAACTGTTTCTAATCAATTTTTTCGAGACTGTAGAGACGAGCGGAACTCATTGTCAAGACAGCAGGTTCCTGGTTCGGTTCTTGTTCAGTTGATGGGAAGGCGATGGTCCATTCCGGCTGTAGTTTCTCAAGATATTTTTTGACTTTGCCGGTAGTTAAATCCAGCTCTAACTGGCCGGTATATGCTTTGGTATTATCGAAACTTTTTAAAAACTCAGTCGTTCTTTGTTCTTTTGGCGTTTCTGAGGCAGGAATGGCATTCATCTTTATGGTGGCAATCTGCTGATTGTCCTGGTCTTCGATTTCGTTTAGTGTATAAACTTTTTCGTACGATTCTGCCCCCATCAAACCAAAGGAAAAAGTCTTTGTGCTGCTCCATCTGTCACCTGTGCGTAATTGGTTTTTGCCGGCGTCCGGCAAAATTAAGGTTCCGTGTCGTTCTTTGATTACTTCTGAGTCAAGCAGTCTCAAGGCTCTTGTTGGGATAGTGGAACCCTTTCTGGCCGCGGTTTCCGCTTCCTTTACGTCAATAACTTCTGTAACTTCACCTGTAGGTGCGATTTTTATAGTATAACTTTGCCCGATTAACTTCGCCAGCGGGTTGTTTGGGTCTTTTGGCTTGGAGCTGTCAAACTCAAAAGCGGGTTTGTCTTTAACTATGGAGGAATACTTTAGCTCTTTAACTGTAATTTTTGCGATAGCATTGCCTTTATCGTCGATGCTTTGTATCTGCTGGGCAAAGGTCATTTCGGTTCTGTCGAGGTTGCGACCACCCTTGAAGGCAGCTTCCTCTGGTAATGACCCTTCCCACTTAATGCTTCGTCCTGCTTCAGTTATTACCCTGTAAGTTGTTGAATCCCCAGGACTGAACTTCAGTGCCAGCGTGGCAGCTTTTTCTGCTGCGGCTTTTGGTATTTGCTTCTTAGGTTCGACCGCCGGTTTGGTGACTTCTTTGCCGGCAGGGGCACAACCTGCTGCCAGAAGAAGTGAGCAAACTGCCGCGATTGCCAGCCAGCCGGAAATTTTAACTCGTCTCATCATTGGTCTCCTTATAAACTTTGATTTTATGGCGAACTGTAACCATGTAAAATGGGAACCTGTTCAGAGAGCAATTATATGCTTTGTCTTGTCAAAGACAACTGATTTTTCTTTATGTGTCTTTAATTAGAGGTTAAAATCACGTTTTTGGGCATTCAGGTAATTTGTGGATTGTTTTTGGAGAAAACCAGATTATGAGAAGTGATACGGTTAAAAAGGGTTTCCAGCGTGCGCCGCACAGGGGTTTGCTTCATGCCTGTGGATTGACTGATGCCGATATAAGCAAGCCGTTCATAGGTATTGCCAACAGTTTCTGCGAAATAGTGCCGGGCCACGTTCATCTCAATAAGGTGGCTCAGGTTGTTAAACAGGCCGTTCGTCAGGCAGGCGGCACCGCTTTTGAGTTTAATACCATAGCAGTCTGTGATGGAATCGCTATGGCCCATACGGGTATGAAATATTCGTTGGCCTCTCGCGAAATCATTGCTGACTCAGTCGAGACTATGGCGCAGGCCCACTGTCTTGACGCCCTGATTTGCATACCCAACTGCGACAAAATTGTACCGGGTATGCTGATGGCTGCGGTCAGGCTCAACATACCGACGATTTTTGTATCCGGCGGGCCTATGGCAGCGGGGAAAACCAAAGATGGAAAACCTATCGACCTTATCAGCATATTTGAAGGCGTCGCTGAATTCAGCGCCGGCAAGATTACCGAAGAGCAGCTGAAAGAGCTTGAACACGCTGCCTGTCCGGCCGAGGGAAGCTGTTCAGGAATGTTCACTGCTAATTCAATGAACTGTCTTTGCGAAGCTATCGGAATGGCCCTGCCGGGTAACGGAACTATCTTGGCGGTTAACCCCAAACGCCAGGAGCTTTATAAGCAGGCAGGTAAACAGATTATGATGCTCATCGAAAAAGACATCAAGCCGCTCGATATAATCAGCCAGAAATCAATTGATAATGCTTTTGCTCTGGATATGGCAATGGGCGGCTCGACAAATACCGTTCTGCACGGTCTGGCTGTTGCTAACGAAGCCGGTATTAAATATGACCTTGAGCGTATAAACGCCGTCAGCGCAAAGTGCCCGAATATCTGCAGGGTAGCGCCTTCGAGCAGGTGGCACGTCGAGGACGTCGACAAGGCCGGCGGCATAAGCGCAATTCTCAAGGAAATAAGCAAAATCAAAGGGCTACTTAATTTGAATTGCCCCACCGTTACAGGAAAAACGCTCGGCGAAAATATCGCTAATGCTAAGATTGAAAACACAAACTGTATTCATACCCTGGATAACGCCTATTCGAAGACGGGCGGCTTGGCCATACTCAAAGGCAACATCGCCCCTAACGGCGGCGTGGTAAAAACAGCGGGAGTTGCTGAAAAAATGCTAACGCACACCGGCCCTGCGGTTATCTTCGAAAGTCAGGAAGAAGCCTGCGATGGAATTTTGGCCGGCAAAGTAAAATCCGGTGATTGTGTTGTGATTCGCAACGAAGGGCCCCGGGGCGGACCCGGTATGGTCGAAATGTTAAGTCCCACAAGCTACGTCATAGGTGCAGGTCTCGGCGAATCCGTTGCTTTGATTACTGACGGCAGGTTCAGCGGCGGGACAAAAGGCGCCTGCGTCGGCCACATCAGCCCGGAAGCAGCAGTAGGCGGCCCCATAGGTCTGTTAAAAAGTGGCGACATAATCGAAATCGACATCCCGAACAATACTATAAATGTTAAACTGTCTGACAAGCAGCTCGCCGAACGCAAAAAGAGCTGGAAGCCGCCCAAGCCGCGTGTAACAAAAGGCTATCTCGCAAAGTATGCCTCGATGGCAACAAGCGCCGATACCGGCGCAGTATTGAAGTGGTAATATCAAACAGAAAATAAACATGGAATTCTATCTCAAATATGATGGCCCTTTAAAGTCAAACGCTGGAGCTGAGGACAAGCACAATATACGGAAACACTTTTATCCTCAACTGAAAAAGCTATGGGATATTAATCCACTCAGTGATTACAAAAATTTTCTGCGTCCTAAAAGCCCCGAAAACCAGACATCTGTACTTAAAGAGGTCGATAGCATAGTTTTTGCACCCCTCGTAACCAGCACACTAAACTTCATTTGTCAGCTTGATATAACAATATTATGGTCTGAAGAACTCGGCGTAATATCAGGATGTGGAGGTGACATTGACAATAGATTAAAAACTCTCTTCGATGCCCTACAGTGTCCAGATATTAACCAGATTAAACAAGTTAAAAAAGATTTTGATGACAAACAACCATTTTACTGTTTATTAGAGAACGATAAACTTATAACCTCAGTTAACATCAAGACCCACACCTTGTTACGTAATACCGAAGACAAAACTACTGTCTCAATTTTGATACATGTTATGGTAAAAGCGACCGAGGCTTATTTGGATACTCTTGGGCTATCAGTATAATTTTTTTTGATTTTTGATATGTCATTTTTATTTTTAGTTTTTGATTTAATAGAGCTTTTATAACTAATAGTGTCAGCTAAAAAAATAAACATCTCGTGGTATATTACCGGCCTTCATTTTGAGTGTATGCAGTGCGGCAGGTGCTGCTCCGGGCCGAGCCAGGGTTATATCTGGGTGACTTCGCCGGAGATTAAACTCCTCGCGGATTTCCTAAAGATTGAACCTGAACAGTTGCGGCAAAGGTATCTCAGGCGTGTGGGGCTGCGGACAACAATTATTGAACAGCCAGACAGTAAAGATTGTATATTTCTGCAAAAAATAGACGGCCAAAAAAGATGTACGATATATCCTGTTCGGCCGAGCCAATGTAGGGCGTGGCCGTTTTGGCCGGACAATTTAGTTGACGCCGACGCCTGGAACAGAGCAGCCCAACGATGCAGCGGTGTCAATCGCGGCAGATTCTACAGCTTCGAGGAAATAGAAAAGATTAAAAAGAGTGAAAAATGGTGGCAGAATGTAAAACAAACAGTCAGCTCGCAAAGAAAGTAGCTGAAATCTATGACTGGCTGGATTCGCAAACAAGTAATAATAGCAGCTCGGCTGGAAAGTGCACCGCCTGCGGTAAATGTTGCGATTTCAGTAAATTCGACCACCGACTATTTGTTACTACGCCGGAATTGATGTATCTGACTGCATATTTGGGCGCCGAAAACATAAAGCCAATGACAACCAGCTGCTGTCCCTATAACGTAGGGGGCAAATGCAGCGTTTACGAACATCGTTTTTCCGGCTGTAGAATTTTCTCCTGTAAGGGCAATGCAGATTTCCAAAGCAGGCTGAGCGAGAGAGCCTCAAAGAAATTCAAATCGCTCTGCACAAACTTGCAAATTCCCTACCGCTATACTGATTTGGCAACTGCGATGAATGGTTCTTCAGCCGTCTAATATTTGTCAATCGGTTGGGAGATGTTATCCCGCGGGTCGCGCAGATTGATGTATTTTACCCCGCCTAATAACGAGCCGTATTCTTTGTAATATGCGTAAAGTTTTGCCAGTTTTTCCTCGTCTGTTGTTTCCAGATATCGCTGCCACGTGCCGAACTCGGCGCCCCAGATTATTTCAGTATCATCCTTTGTGTAAAGAACAATGTGCGGAAGTCGGTTGTTTTCGCGGCCGTTAAAATTGCTTACGTCGATACGGTCAATTTCGTAAAGCAGCGGCTTGTCAGGCGTAACGGATTTGTCCATCTGGTCAAGCTTTGTTAATATAGTTACAGCTGCATCGAGGTCGTCGCTTTGCCAAATTTCACCCGGAGGTGGTACTCTTGCAGAGAGCCCTTCTATCTTTACGATGGGTAGATTAGGTATTGGCACAAAATCGAGCACGACCAGCTCATCATCCACGTAAAAACTTTGTGAACCTGATTTGACCATCGCCAGGGGCTTTCGCCACCTGGCTTCGATGAGCACTTGCTCGTGTGTAGTTTGTATCTTCATATCGTCCAGCCATGCGACAGACGCCAAATTTTCCGCCACCACTTCAGCAGCCTCTTCATCGAGCTTGAGGGTTTTGCCGCCGGCAGCAGCACGAATTTTTGCCTTTAGCTCGCTACTTACCCATTTAGGTATGTTCACCAGTTCTATGGGGCCGGTTTCGGCAGGTTTCGCTGATTTTACATATCTTTCTGCAAAGTAAAGAGATACTCCTGCTGCAACGAAAACGCAGACTATCGCTAATGTTTTCAAAATACCTGTTAAGCTCGACTTGTAAGTCGTTTTTCGTTGGCTCTTTTTTTTAGATGTGCCGAGCTTAAACGATATTCTTTTCGTTTTGTCTTTTGTTTTTTTCGCGCCGGCCATTGGTTTCAATCGTTGGTATTTATTTGGATTTTCTCGAACGATACGTAGTTTTTTTGTTTTCCAAAGCTGCTTCAATTATTTTTATACACAAATCGCTCATTGACAGCCCCGTCTTGGCTGCAGCCTTAGGCAGAAGCGAATGGCTTGTCAGACCCGGAATGGAATTGACTTCGAGGACATAGGGGATGCCTTCATCGTGGAGGATGAAATCAACTCTCGCTGCACCGTGGCATCCCAGCACATTGAAACAGTCAACAGAGGACTTTTGTATCCTGGCCACAAGGGCCGCGTCGTTTATCGTATCGAAAAGGTATTCCGTCTTGTCGTCGAGGTATTTTGCCTGATAATCGTAAAAACCGCCGCGGGCGCGAATTTCCAGGATGGGCAGGGCGTCTTTTCCAAGGACGCCTACGGTTATCTCTCTGCCGGGGACAAATTCTTCAATCATACAATCGCCAAACTCAGCAGCGCATTTCCTTGCGGCGGCGACAGCCTGATTTGGATTATCAGCGATTGCTATACCAATTGTGCTTCCTTCACGTAACGGCTTGATGACATATTTTTGTCCAAGCCGCCAGATGGTATCCTCAATTTCATCGCCCTTATTGGGGTCAAAAAGGATTGCATCAGGGCTGGGGACGCCTACTTTTGTAAAATATTCCTTGCTGACCCATTTATCGAAGGCAAGCCGGCTGGGTTTTGGGCCACTTCCAGTGTAGACGAGATTTTTTGATTCGAGGATTTCCTGGAGCGTCCCATCTTCGCCGAATGTGCCGTGTAGCGCGATGAAGAAGACGTCGATGCTTTTATCATCGAGGATATCGAGGTGGTCGGGTCTTATATCCGCCAGGACGACGTTGACGCCGGCCTGTTTAAGGGCATCGGCGACGCATTTGCCGCTTTGGATGCTGATGTCGCGTTCGCGGCTTATACCACCCATAAGGACGGCTACTTTTACCGGCCTTTCAATTAATGGTGATTGGGGGCCTGCTGAAGATTTAAAGGTCATTGTTAATCCCAGATTTCGACTTCAAGTTCCAGCTCGATGCCGAACTGTTCTTTAATTCTTTCTTTTATAGCGTCTATTAGTCTCACAACGTCGTGGCTTTTGCATCCTTTCTCTGCGATTATGAAATTTGCGTGCTTCTCGCTGACGACGGCCCCGCCGATTTGCAGTCCCTTTAAGCCGGCCCTGTCAATCAAAGCTCCCGCGGAGACGCCTCTTGGATTTTTGAATATACAGCCGCAATTTCGCGTATTTAACGGCTGGCTGTTCTTTTTATAAATCCAGATTTCCTTTACCGTCCGCATAATTTGCTCGGGGTCGGTGCTGGTCAGCTTCAGCTGCGCATTTAGAATAAAGTTGGCGGTGATATTTGTTTTGCGGTAGTCGAATATCAATTCCGGCTTGCTCTTTTCAAAGATGTTGCCCTGGTTGTCCATCAGCGTGACGGTTTCTATGACCGCGCCAATATCTCCGAAATTGCCGCCTGCATTCATTCTTGTCGCGCCACCAATCGAGCCTGGTATGCCTGTTAGCGCCTCAATGCCTGCGAGCCCTTTTTTCACGCACGTTAGGACCAGCTCGCTCAGTTTTGCGCCTGCCCAGGCAGTGAGCTGTTCGCCGTCAAATTGAGTCTGTGCAAACTTTTCCGCTTCAAGCTTTATCACTGCTGCTCGCAGGCCTTTGTCGTTGATGAGCAGGTTGGAGCCGAAACCCAGTACATAAATCGGGATGTTATTTTCATTACACCGCTGGGCTATACTCTGGAGCTGTTTGACCGTTTCCGGCTTTATGAAATAATCAGCCGGTCCCCCCAGGCCGTACCAGGTATCCTTGGCCAACGGATAATTGGTTTTAACTATTTTCTCTAAGCCACTGAATATATTCATCTGCTACCTTCCAAATATCACCTGCACCCATAGTAACTATCAAATCGCAGGGGTTCACCTTTTTCTTCAGATAATCGCAAATCCTCTCGAAGCTGTCGATAAATACCGCCTCTGTTCCATTGGCCCGTATTCGTTCAACGAGTATCTGCGAGTTAATTTCCTTTTTCTCTGCCTGCGAGTCTCTGACAAAATAAATCTCCGGCATAATTGTTATATCGGCAAGCTTAAAGCTTTCTGCAAAGTCATCAAGTAAAAATCTTGTTCTGCTGTACTGATGCGGCTGGAAAATACACCAGATGCGTTTGGGCTGGTACCTCTGGCGTATGGCCGCAAGCGACGCCCGAATTTCGGTCGGGTGGTGGGCATAGTCATCAAGGATAGTGATTTGGCCGACTTGACCTTTTAACATCAATCGGCGCTCGACGCCGGTAAAATCCGGCAGCAATTGGAGTATCTGCCGAGGGGGCAGCCCGATGTTGACTGCCATAGCTGTTACCGCCAGGGCATTTAGAACGTTGTGTTTGCCAGGCAGAGAAATTTTCGTCGCCCCTAATAATTTACCATTGTGATAGATGTCAAAAGTGTAAAGTCCGTTATTTAACTGAAGGTTTTTAGCGTAGAAATTGCAATTTTCATCAAGCCCAAAGGTTTCATAACGTATACCATTGTCATTCCTGCGCAAGCAGGAATCCATTACTTTTGCTACGTTTGCATCTCGTCCGTTTGCAATCAGCACGCCGCCTTGTTTTATCCCTTTTGCGAACTGCTCGAAGGCCTCGACTATTTCAGCTTCATCCTTATAGTAGTCGAGATGGTCGGCCTCGATATTTAGTATACAGGCGATTTGGGGTTTTAAGTTCAGGAAACTCCTGTCATATTCGCAGGCCTCTGCCACGAAGTATTTGCCGTCTGCGACACCGAAGGAGCTGTCTAATTGGCTGATTTTGGCTCCGATGATAAAGTTTGGGTCAAGACCCGCCTGCTTGAGCAGGTAGACCAGCCACCCGCTCGTTGTGCTCTTGCCGTGTGTGCCGCTTATGGCTATGCCGTCGTAGAGATTCATCAATTCACCCAGCATCTGGGCATATTTATAAACCTTAATGTTCTCCCGGCGGGCCAATTTCAGTTCGGGGTTATCCTCCCTTACTGCAGCAGATATAATGACGGCGTCGGTCACCGGGTCAAGGTTGTGCTCCTTATGGCCGATTTTTATATCAGCGCCTGTCTCGCAGAGCTTCTCTGTCACCTCGCTTGCCATCTGGTCTGAGCCGCTCACAATTGCTTTGTGTTTTATCAGGAGCTGCGCCAGCCCGCTCATCCCGATACCGCCTGCCCCGATAAAGTGAAACCTTTTTCCTGCTACACTCACCTTTTTTCCGCTCCCAACGACCTCATATCTATGGACCACTTTGACCTTTTGCTGGCGTGTTCCTATATCCTGTTGTTTCATAGCATCCTTTCTGCACCGATTTTCCTATAGCAAAGACGCAAGCAGTCTATCACACCCAGCAGCCGAAAAAAAGAAAAAATGCGGGACGAGTCCGACCTATTTTTCCGCCTCATAAGGAATATACTCAAGTAAATCCCCAGGCGTGCAGTTCAATACCTTGCACAAGCTGTTCAAAGTGGAAAACCGAATCGCACGAGCTTTGTTGGTCTTTAGAATCGAAAGATTGTTCACCGCCAGGCCCGTCGCATCAGCCAGCTCCGTGAGCTTCATCCGCCGGTCTAAAAGTACGTAATCTAATCGAACGTTAATCATTTCTCTTTCTCCTTTAGACCAGCGTTTTAGACTCTTCAATAACGGGTAGCAAACGATGTAGTATCATACCAACCCCGACCAGAAGCAGAACTTTCGCTATAGTCGGTCCCACTAACGGCTGCACTAATAGTAGAATCCGGGCTGGCTCTGACATTTTCGAGATTGCGAGAAACTTAACAAGCCAGAAGTAACCGATATAGGCCTTTAGAATCAGAATGATGGCATAGATGTAGCACAACTTGTCTATCATTCCCAAGATAAGAGGTGGTCTGGTTTTAGGGCGGAGCAAATAATCCAGAAGGCCCACGATGGCAAAGGCCAGAATGCTGGGAATACCAAATGCATAGACAAAGCTGGAAGCAAGGTAAGCACCGAAGCTGAGAACAACAATGACCAAGAAATCGGCCTCTACTTGTATATTTTCCACATTTGATTGAAAATCTTTAACAATTGCAAAAAGCCAGAAAATGCCTCCCAAAATCAATAACCACCCGAGGATGCGGGCAATAAGGCAGTATGCCTGCAATAGCCGACGGTGTTTTTCAATGAACTGGACCATAAGAATACCTCCTTTCGATATTATTTTCTTTAATCTAACATCGTGTAAATATACACGTTAATCGTGTAATAGTCAACGAAAATAAGAAGATTTCTCAAAATTTTCAATGGGGTACTATTGGCAGTAGCTTACCTATTTATGTAAGTCGATTTGCTAAAAGCAGTTACATTACCACTGGGCTTCTATGTATGGGCCGATGGGGCCTTTCGGCACCGGTTTTGGGCGGGATTTGAGGATGGCTTCTGCGATTGCGATGTCGGCTGGTTTTGTAATTTTGATGTTGGATGAGTCAGTCTCGACAATCGAAACTTCGTGGCCGAGTGCTTCAACCAACTGAGCGTCGTCGCTGATTTTGCTTTTGTCCAGATTTTTGAGGTTAACGTAAGCCTTTTTCAGTAACGAAGCCTCGAAGACCTGCGGTGTCTGCGCCTCATAAAGACCGGCTCTGTCAACAGTCTGGATTATCACATTGTTCTTGGCCTCTTTAAGGGTTGCGACAACAGGACAGGCCAATATGGCAGCACCGGTTTTGGCAGCAGTTGTTAAACAATCGTCAATCCACTCACTTTTAACACAGCACCGGACGGCATCGTGAACGGCGATAAGCTCGATATCATCCTTGATAAGTTCCAGCCCCTTTTGGACGGTATCGAATCGCTCAGCGCCGCCAAAGCAGATTTTTACATGGAAGAACTTCAGGTTTGGCCCCCATTTGACGCTTACCAGTTCTTCGTCTTCGGGAGCAATGGCTAATAATATCTGTTTTACGTCATCGCGGCTGGAGAAAATTTCAACGCTTCGCAGAAATGCCGCCCGGCCATCCACATCAACAAAAGGTTTTTTTCTCTTTCCACCGAACCGTTTGCTCGCCCCCGCAGCACAAATAATCACACCAATTTTTTTACTCATAGCAAGTAACCCCTTATACGCTGGACGCTGTCTAAAAGTCGACACCTCGTCTTGCCTTGATACCTTCATCAAACGGATGCTTGATATTTTTCATTTCTGTTACCAAATCTGCCACCGCTATAAGCTCTTTAGTTGCCCCTCGGCCGGTCAGGACAATCTCGACGGCAGGGTCTCTTTTGTCGATAACGTTTTTAATATCTTCTAATTTGGCAAGGCCTTTTGAAAGGCAAAACACAATTTCATCGAGTATTAACAAATTGTATAATCTTTTCTCTGCGGTTTGAGCAAGTCTATCAAGGGCTTTGCTGATAGCAGCTTTGGCCTGAGCAACCTGTTTTTCGTCATCGAAAGATTTAGCCATATCCCACGATATACCCAACGATTCGATGACAAGCCCTTTCATTGGTTGCAAAGCCAGCTTTTCGCTAACATCAGGACGCTTCAGGAATTGATAAATCAGAACTTTGTTTCCCTGGCCGGCTGCACGCAGTGCCAGTCCGAAAGCCGCCGTGGTTTTACCTTTGCCGTCGCCGGTATAAATCTGAACAAGTCCTTTTTCCAGCATAGCAGTATATTAAAAAGTAAAAGTCGAAAAGTAAAAATTAAAAAATAGAATCTGTGGATTGTAAATTGATTACTGAGATGTAGTCAGAGTGTGTCTTGCTGCGCCTGGGTTATACCGCGACGGCCGCAAGCCTTTGCTCAGCAGCAGATTCACTATCGGCCTGTTCGCCGGGTTTAAAGGACAATGGTGAAGCAAATTGCATTACAACGCGCCGAGAGAACTGATTTATGTCTTCAACTCGGTAGATACGGCCCGAACGGGTGAAATTTTCCATATCAAAGGCCTCTCCCGGCTGAAAACGGGGAACGCTAAAGCGAGCGGTTAAACGCTGGCCGACATACGGATGGCACTCGTTCCTGTAGCAGGTGAACGCAGCAGCGGTGCTGGAAACGTCAACCATTTGGCCTTGTGAAAGTGCTTCATTAAAATCCTCGGCGAACCAGATAGGCCAGTGATAGCGAAATCTCTGCTCCCTTCTTCGCTCGTTATTAGTATCCATTATAAATTCCTCCTCGAAACTTGTCCGCCGCGGGCGGAATCGCTTATTTTTCACTGTTTGCAAATCGACAGATTTAGCCGGTGACTTTATGAACGATTACCGGCGAAACCCTTACTGGGGATGAATTTATGAAGCGGATGGCTGATTTTGGCTCGGAATAATGCGATGGCCGGATTGAACTTTTTTCCGGCGTTTTGGTTTTTTGTGGGTATGTTCCTATAACTAACTGCCGTTTTCCCGAACAAGCCTGCAGAATTCTTGACCGCGTTGCTCGAAATTATCGAACATATCGTAGCTTGCACAGGCCGGGCTTAGCAAAACAACATCACCGTTGGCCGCCAGTTGTTTGGCAAGCCCAACTGCTTTGGCCAGTGAGTCGACGAATTCGATTTTTATGCTGGTTTTCGGCCCGGCCGCAATCGCATCTGCGATTTTTTGAGCTGTTTGGCCGAGCAAAATGGCTGTTTTTGCTTTTTCAGCTATTTTTCGGCCGAATTCGCCAAAAGGTATGTTCTTATCATATCCGCCGGCAATAATGATTATCGGCTGGTCAAATGCCTCTATTGCGACAGTAGCACTTTCCGGCGTAGTGGCTTTCGAATCGTTATACCACTTCACGCCGTTTATCTCCGCGACAAATTCAAGCCGATGAGGCAGGGCCTTAAACTTCGGCAATTCTTTTATTATTTTGTAGTCCTCAACTCCAAAATGCCTGGCTAAACACAAGGCAGCAGCAAGATTGGAAAGATTGGCTCGGCCGGGCAGTGGAAAAATATCCCGGATTTCTTCACTTACGTCATCAGCCGAAAATTTGATGCAAATCCTGCCGGCATCTCGTTTGTATTTTTCAAACCATTCGGCTGCGATTGCATCTTCGGCATTAAAGGCCGAGACCGCAGGACACTTTACGTCCGGTTCTTGAATCTTGAATATGTTTTTTTTGGCGTTGCAGTAGTTGGCGAATGTGCCGTAACGGTCAAGGTGGTTTGGCGTAAGATTTGTTAATAGTGCAGCATCCGGTCCTTTTTGGATTTGTGCCAGTTGCTCGATTTGAAAACTCGACAGCTCCAGCACAACTAAATCACGGGGTTTGATTTGGTCCGCTATGGTCAATAACGGCTCATTACCGATATTGCCGCTGAGCCAGACGTTACCGTCGCTCGCACATTTGAGCAGGTGAGCGGTGAGGGCTGTGGTTGTGCTTTTACCATTGGCCCCTGTTATGCCGATTGTCGGTGCGGGGCAAAGCTGAAAAAATATGCCGATTTGTGACGTGACGAATTTTTTATGTTGGCGGGCGAGCTGCAGATATTTATTATTTGGCGGCACTGCGGGATTGACTACGATAACATCGGCCTGCTTGAAATCAGCAGGGTCGTGTGAGCCGAGATGATATTCTATATCAGGAAATTCTTCGAGTTGTTTAACAGAATCGTTTAGCTGCTCGGCTGTAGCTAAGTCCGTTATCGTTACCTTTGCACCGGCATCTGCGGCGAATTTGGCGACATCGACTCCGCCGCCGAAGCGCCCCAAACCCATAACCAGGACGTTTTTACCTGCGAAAAATTGCTTGTTCATTGTTTGCGGTTCGAGTTGCGATTTGTCGGATGCCGGATGCATTTTTCAAAGTTTGGTCTGTATGGCGTTTGCCAGGTCCATCTTCGCATCGATAACTGCCTGTTCAACGCATCTTTTCCAGTCGTCGCCGAACTGCTCCTTGTATTTGGGTATTTCGTAGGCGTAGATTATCGAACGTGATGCGGTGATTAACGCCCCGGTGCCGTCGGATTTGCAGAACCTGATGCAGTCGGCGGCAGAAGCGCCTTGAGAGCCGTAGCCCGGCACAAGAAACCATATTTTATTGTATTTTTGGCGCAAAGCGGTTGTAACCTCAGGCGCCGTTCCGCCCACTATCATTCCTACATTGCTGTATCCGCTTTTACCGATTCGTTCGGGTTTGATTGCAATTTCGTTGACGATTTCAGCGATTTTTTCGTACATCGTTTGGCCGTCGGCGTCGGCGAAGTCTTGGATTGCTGCTGCCCCGGGGTTACTGGCCCGCACCCAGACAAAAACGCCCTTGCCCTGTTTGTCAGCCATATCCGCAAAGGGTTCTATTCCCTCGGCGCCAGCAAAACCGTTTATGGTAATGGCATCGGGAGTAAGTGTGTCCTCCAGCCCGGCAAGCTCCGGATTTTCCAGATGAGCGGCGGCGTAAAGTTCTGCGGTGTGGCCGATGTCGCCGCGCTTCACGTCCCCGATTATTTCCAGGCCTAAATCTTCAGCTTCGGAAATCAGCGAGTAATAACTTTCTATGCCTTCCCAGAGATACTTTTCGAAATAGGCGATATTTATCTTCACTGCCGGCGCCATCGGGGCGATGATTCGCATCGTTTGTGTGCAAAAGTCGAAAATTGCGTCCACCGCGGCGGCCGCATCGAACTCATCGTTCATACTGCGATGGTTTTTTATCGCTGCGGGGAGCCTGTTGTAAACAGGGTCAAGCCCTACGACCAAAGGTGTTCTTTTGCTCTTTACGGCCTCGCAGAGGCGGTCAGTAAAATGATTTGCCATTAGTTGATGCCTTTCTTTCATCTTACAATAATAATTATTAATACCTGTCTGAAAAAGCTTTTCAGCAAAAGGTCGAACCACTATAACTACCCAATTCATTTTTAGCAATTGATTTTACAAAAGCGAAAAAGTATTATCGCAGCAGATGGTCCAGAGCAGGATAAAAATTGAGTATTAAGTACAGTCGGGTGCGGATTTGAAAATTCACAAAAAGGCCGAATTCAAAAAAAAGGCTCATTTGCTTTTGATTGTTTCAGCCGTAGTATTAGCTGTATTAATTGTTGTTTTTGCCCTGCTTTTACATAGTCCCTCCTTTTATAAGCCGGCCGATTTAGCTAACAGCAAAGAGGTCAGTTTGTATCTGACTAACGAGCTGCTGCCTGCACTTTATAATGGTGCCCAGCTCCAGGAGCCGTTCGATCTGGTCGTTACCCAGGCGGGGATAAACGACGTTGTCGCCCGTTTTGGATGGCCGCAGGAGCTCGGCAATATCAGGTTTTCTGCTCCGATGGTGTTTTTTGCACCAAACAGCATAGTGCTGATGGGAAAAGTGCTTATGGAAGGGGTCGAGCTTGTCGTTACCGTTGTAGATGAGCCAACCATTGATGCCAAAGGCCTTTTGAATCTGCCGGTGGTGAGCGTGAAAATCGGGGCTGTGGATATTACGCCTCTTGCCGGCGTCTTGGCCAGGAGAATATGCCAGCAGCAATTTGCTGCGGCTGGTATCGGTGCGGAAGACGTGCAGGCTCAAATAGCGGCGTCATTACTGGATGGCAGGCCGTTTGAGCCGGTTTTTAAAGTCGAAGATAAAAAGGTGCTGGTGAAAAAAATAAAGGTCGAACAGAAAAAACTGACAATCAGCTTCGTTCCGGCGGGCTGATTGAGGTAGGGGCTGGCCAACATGCCCGCCCAAACACCTCTTAATCCGAAAGCCCACCTACTTTTTAAAATTGGGTTTGTTTGGGTCCGTTTTGACCAAGTGTCCAATTTCATTTTTCGCTGTAATCCGTTGTTTTCATTGAGGTTATAAACATTTGACTTTTTTGAAAATTGGCTTTGTTTCGCATAATTTAGTTCATTTTGATTGATTTTTCCGCTGTAGACGTACAATCCCCATGTCCATTGAAGGTGGACGAAAGAGAAAAAAGAATATAGAACTCAGAACGCAGAACTCGGAACTCAGAATAAAGAAAGCATAAAAATAGAAATCATAAACAAATCCTAAACTCTAAATGCTAAATCACATAAGGGGCAGAATACGTTCCTTCTATAATTGGACTAACCTGCGCGTTTGATGCGAAAAATTTGGGGTTTTCGAGGGTGCGGTTTTTATTAAGTATTTACAGCTAAAGGGATAAAAAAATTTTGCAAAAATGGATTTTTGCTCTTACCTCCCTGCGCTTTTGATTGATTTAGCACGTGGCTCGCGGCTTGTGACTCGTGGTTCGAGAAAAATGCTGCAGAGTGATGAGATTTTTAACGGGCTCAACGTCTGACCTTACCCCCAAAAACTGTGCCACTTGCAATTAGAATGCCAGCATGTTAGAACCCGAAAAAAGGAGGCACACAATGCGTGGCACAAGATTCAATCAGGAGCAGATTATAGCAGTCTTAAGGG
>JBAPXT010000045.1:0-11698 GCA_049284355.1 Sedimentisphaerales bacterium | reverse complement strand
GCTTTAATATAGGTATAATAAGGTTTTGTCAGAGTTAACAAAAGCGGAGTTGTTGCATATATGGCAGAGAAACGTAGACATTTAGGCGAGATACTCTACAAAGCCGGGCTGGTGGATAAGGAGTCGCTTATCAATGCAATCAAGACTTCCAAAACCAATAACAAACGGCTTGGCCAAGTATTGGTCGAATTGAAGCTGGTGGACGAAGGAACTCTTACCAAGGCACTCGCCAAGCAATTTAATCTGGAATATGTGAACCTGGATAAAACCACCATTCCACCTGAGGTAATGAAGCTTGTGCCGGAAGACCTCAGAAAAAGATACAATATCCTGCCTCTTAGTACGAATAACGGCAGGTTGAAATTGATTATCAGCGATCCGCTAAACCTGGACATGATGGATACACTTCGGTTTCGCCTGAATGCCGAATTGGACTACTGTCTGGCAAACCCTTCAAAAATCAAATCTTATATCACTGGGGCAGTGGAAGAAACAAAAACCGAGGAAGATGACAGATTGAGACATAGTATCGACGCAACTGCCGCCGAGCTTGCTGAGGCCAGTCGCGAGTTACAAGCAGAGGCACTCCGTGCCGGAGCTGCAGGCGATAGCGATGACGGCCCTATTGTCAGACTGGTGAATCTTATAATAGATAATGCCTACCATATGCGAGCCAGCGATATCCATATCGAGCCAATGGTCGACAGGGTACGCGTGAGATATCGTGTTGATGGTGTTTGCCTGGAAAAAGACAACATCCCCAAGAATATGCAGGCACAAATGATTACCCGCCTTAAAATCTTATCTGGTATGGATATTGCGGAGAGGAGATTGCCACAAGATGGTCGTATTAAACGCATGATAGCAGGCAGCGATGTTGATTTTCGTGTATCTGCTCTGCCTGGAAACCATGGAGAAAGTGTAGTATTGCGAATTTTGCGCCGCGATTCAGTCAATATTGGTATTCAGTCACTCGGTTTTGAACAGGATGACTACGAGCGATTTTTGAAAATAATCAAAAGGCCTAATGGTATCTTTTTAGTTACAGGACCGACCGGCAGCGGCAAAACCACAACCCTATATGCAGCTTTGCAGGAACTTAACAGACCGGACAAGAAAATTATTACTGCCGAAGACCCCGTGGAATACAACTTTTCCGGGATGAATCAGTGTCAAGTCAAAGAAGAAATCGAGTTGACATTTGACAAGATTCTTAGAGCAATGCTGCGACAAGCTCCTAACATTATACTCGTTGGTGAAATTAGAGACGGCGTTGTTGCAGATATTGCAATTCAAGCAGCACTTACAGGACACCTGGTTTTCAGCACGTTACACACCAACGACGCCCCCAGTGCAATTACTCGTCTAATAGATATGGGTGTCAAGCCATTTCTTGTAGCCAGCTCGATTCAAGCTATTATGGCACAAAGACTTATAAGAGTCATTTGTGAGAAGTGCAAAGTAATTGATGAAAATCCGGACCCATCCTATTTACGAATGCTTGATATTACCCCTGAAGATATCAAAAAGCATCCCATCCATAAGGGTGCCGGCTGCAGCCAGTGCCAGAAAACCGGCTTCAAAGGCCGACTCGCAATATTTGAGATGGTAGAACTAAACAGCAAAATAAGAGAACTGGCCTTTCAAAAGGCAGCTAACACCGAATTGAGGAAAGCTTGCCGAGCAGGTGGAATGAGAACGCTGAGGGAGGACGGCAGGATTAAGGTACTCAAAGGAACAACTACACCGGAAGAAATAGTGAGTATAACACAGACTGAAGAATTAGTCATGGATTAAACAAAATGGATTATTAAGGATTCTCAAATGGCAACAGTTAATATGGACCGCTTACTACAGGCTTGTGTCGCACAAGGTGGCTCAGATATACACCTTACTACCGGCCGAGCACCGGTGTTGAGAATAGACGGCACACTTAGGTCTTTGGAAACCAAGGTTCTTGAGCCTGATGATACCGTGGCTTTGATGAAAAGCATTGCGCCTGAGCGGAATCAGCAAGAACTGCAAGAAGAGGGAGGAACCGACTTTGGTTTTGCCTACGGCGATGTAGCAAGATTTCGTGTGTCTGTTTTTCGGCAAAGAGGTGATATCGCGATAGTCTTACGTCTAATCCCGACGAAAATTCTGACATTTGAGGAAATAGGTTTGCCCAAGATTTGTGCGGCTTTGTGCCGAAGGCCAAGAGGGATGTTCCTGGTTACAGGCCCGACCGGCAGCGGCAAAACGACCACCTTAGCCTGTATGGTAAACTATATTAACGAACACTTTGACCGTCATATTATAACAATCGAAGAACCAATAGAATATTATCACAAGCATAAAAAATCTATTATTAATCAACGAGAGGTTGGTGTTGATGTTCCAAGCTTTGGTGAAGCACTAAGGCGCGTTTTAAGAATGGACCCTGACGTGATTTTGGTAGGTGAGCTACGAGACTTGGAAACAATCGAATCAGCCATTAGAGCAGCTGAAACCGGCCACCTTGTTTTTAGCACACTGCATACAATAAGCGCTGCAGGAACGATTACCAGAATTATTGATGTATTTCCAGTAAACCAGCAGGAGCAGATTCGCACTCAGTTAAGCTCCAATCTGATGGCGGTTCTCAGTCAAGAACTTTGTCCCTTGGCTACCGGCAGAGGAAGAGTTGCCGCTTACGAGTTTATGGTTGTTACTCCTGCAATTTCCAATCTTATCCGTGAGAACAAGACTTATCGAATTGATTCGAGCATCCAAACAGGTAGAAAATTGGGAATGCAGCTTCTTGATGACCACCTCTGGCAACTCTATGAAACCGGCAAGATTACCCAAGAAGAGATGCTGGACAAGGCTCGCCAGCCGGGACAATTGCATGACAAGGCTATGGCCAAGCTAAAAGGCGTAAAATGGAAAAAACCAACAAAGGAGGTTGAGGAAGAGGATATGGGGCAGATTTTAAGGAGTAGTTGATAATAAAAATAAGTCCGTTTTACAAAATACCAGCACAGAAATGGATTTAGCTGGTATTTTTTTTGCAAATTAAAAAAGTGGTTTTTTTAGCTAATGGATAGCTATAGAGGGGTGAAGAGGGCATTGCTTTAAGTCTTAATAACTAAATGTCCAATACGTAATTTGCTTGTCAAAAAGGTTTTAATGTGATATAATTCAATTAGATTGAACAAATTGGTTAAGAGGTAGAAACCAACATGGAAAAAGTAAAAACACTCCTTCCTATAGAACAATTGAGGGGTAGAACCCTCGGCAGGATACTTATAAAAATGGGTATTCTGACAAGAGAGAAAGTTCATGAATGCCTAACAATTCAGAAGCAGCGGCCTGGTTCTGTACAAATAGGCCAGATATTTCTTGAACTTGGATTGGTAGATGAAAACCAACTGCAAATTGCTCTTGCCGCCCAGCGGGGGATGGAATATGTAAAACTGGATAACATTGACATTCCTGCTGATGTAGTCGAGAAAGTACCAGCACAGATGGCAAAGACATATCACATCGTACCAATCGAATATAATAAGGAACAGAATGAGTTGTGTGTTGTCCTTGACAGTGCTGATAATTTCAGAGCAACCGATGACTTGAGCACACTGATGGGTTTTAGAGTTACCGCAAAGTTAACCGACTCTGAAGCACTGGAAAAGGCTTTGACTAAATATTATGAGGCAAAGGATGAAAACATCAATGAGCTGATAGGTGAAATCCAAGCGGATAGTTTCCTTGCAGAATTTGAAGGCAGGAACCAAAGTATCGACCTGGATGAATTAAAAGAGCTGTCGGAGTCGAATCCTGTCAAAAAACTGCTAAACTTGGTTTTGCTACAAGCAATTCGTGATAAGGCATCCGATATTCATTTTGAGCCGTTTGAAGATGAATACAAGATGCGTTACCGCATTGACGGCGTGCTTTACGAAATGGTTCCTCCGCCGAAGCACATTGCTGCGGCGCTCAGTTCGCGTATAAAAGTTATGGCAAACCTGGATATCGCTGAGAGACGATTACCACAAGACGGCCGAATATCATTGACCGTCCAGAGTAACCCGGTTGATTTGCGAGTTAGTGTCCTGCCCACAATGTTCGGAGAAAGTGTGGTACTGCGTGTCCTTGATAGAAGTCAGCTGAGTCTTGATTTGGAAAAACTGGGGCTGAGACAATACGACCTTAAAGTGTTCCGTCAGCTTATTCAAAAACCTAACGGTATTATAATCGTTACTGGTCCCACAGGATGCGGCAAAACCACCACTCTTTACTCAGCCTTGACCGAACTTAACGACATTGAGACAAAAGTAATCACCACCGAAGACCCTGTAGAATATGATATTGACGGTATTATTCAGGTTCAAATGAAGCCGGACATCGGACTGACATTCGCAAGGTGCCTGCGTTCGATTTTGCGTCAGGACCCCGATGTTATAATGGTCGGTGAAATTCGTGACCTCGAGACAGCAGAAATTGCAGCCCAGGCGTCTCTGACAGGCCATATAGTGTTTACCACATTGCACACAAACGACGCCCCAAGTTCAATAGCGCGACTTTTAGATTTGGGTGTTGAGCCGTTTCTTATTACTGCTACGCTCGAAGGTATCGTTGCCCAGCGACTAGTCAGAAAGATATGTGAGAAATGCAAAACATCATTCGAGCCAACCGAGACTCAGCTAATGGAATTGGGACTTACACCAGCGGATGTCAAAGGCAAGAATTTCTGTTATGGCCGAGGTTGTCATGAGTGCAATAACACCGGCTACAGAGGGCGAACAGGTATTTTCGAAATTATGGTATTCAACGATGAGATACGTGAGTTGATTATGAACCAGGCTTCGACAAGTCTTCTGCGTGCAGCAGGTCAAAGGGCCGGCATGAAGTTGTTGCGTAATAATGGTTTGGCTGCTATCTACGATGGCATTACCACTATAGAGGAAGTGGTAAAAGAAACAATTTCAGAGGAGGCATAAGGAGAATTGTGGCTATGGAATATTCCATATCAAGTCATCAATTCAAAGGAGGTGTTTAAGAATGCCTATTTTCCAATATGAAGCATTGGACTCGCAGGGTGTAGGGATAAAGGATGAAATAGAGGCCCTGAGTCAAAAAGAGGCGGTAAGCAAGATACGGAATATGGGCTATTTTCCCACGAAGGTTCGTGAGCGTGGGGCGGGGAGAAAAGCTGGAGAAAAAGCCGTTGCAAAGCCGAAACCCAGACGAGGAGCCAGCGGAAGGGTTAAAATCAAACTTGTGACCCAGTTTGCAAGACAGCTTTCTACGCTGCAAGACGCGGGTCTACCCATTTTGAGGTCGCTACGTATCCTGCAGGAGCAGCAAAAGTCAGGAACGTTTAAGAGGGTCATTGGTTATGTAGCTGATGACATCGAGGGCGGCTCAACGCTCTCGGAAGCCATGAGCAGATTCCCCCGGTGTTTTAGCCGGTTGTTTGTCAATATGGTGGCAGCCGGTGAGACCGGCGGTGTGCTGGACCTGATATTGTCACGTATAGCTGATTTTATGGAGAAAGACCAGAAACTTAAAGCTCGGGTCAAAAGCGCAATGGTTTATCCGGTTGTAGTTTTAACTGCGGCTTTCGCTATCCTCATGTTGTTGATGACCTTCGTGATACCCAAGTTCACCGATGTGCTTACTGAATTGACGGAAGGTGCAACGATGCCAAGGAACACGCAGATAGTGCTCGGAATAAGCCATTGGATTGCATACGACTATGGCTGGGCCGTACTGATAGGGGTTCCATTTATAACGGTTTTTGTGCTCAGAATGATAAGGACAGTTCGTACGGGCAGACTCATTCTGGATACCATCAAATTAAAACTGCCGGTAATAGGCCAAATCAGCGGCAAAGTGGCCGTTGCACGGTGGACAAGAACATTAGGAACATTAATAGGTGCCGGTGTGCCAATCCTGGACGCCATTAATACTTCGAGCGAAACATCTGGGAATGAGGTCTTTACCAACATGCTCAACAGGGTTCACAATTCCATCAGGCAAGGCGATACCTTTGCTACTCCATTAAGGCAGTCCAAAACCGTCGACCTAATCGTCTCCAGTATGGTGTCTGTAGGTGAAGAAACAGGCGACCTGGACAAGATGCTTCTGAAAGTAGCCGACAACTACGATGAGCAGGTCGATGTGTTGGTTGGTTCGCTGATGTCACTGCTTGAACCGATTATGATTATTACACTTGGTCTTATCGTTATGAACATAGTCCTGGCAATATTTATGCCGATGATAAAGATTATCACAAGTTTAGGCGCCGCGGCAGGAGGATAAAAACCGACATTTAATTGAATAATAAGGAGAACAAAAATGAAACCGATTACTAAACAATCTGAAAGGTGTGTCTCCGGCAAAAAAGCGGCATTTACCATTGTAGAGCTGCTAACCGTTATGAGCATCATTGTAATTCTCATAGGTTTGCTTGTACCGTCTTTGAATATGGCCAAACGGTACGCAAAAGAAGTAAAACAGAAAGCCCTGTTTCACAGCATCGATGCCGCGATGGAGCTTTTCAACAGCGATTGGGAAGGCTATCCGCCTTCAAGCGCCAAGGACGAGATAGGTGATGACTACTGCGGAGCGATGAAACTTTGCGAGGCACTGGTGGGCCAGGATTTGATGGGCTTTCACCCGAATTCACGTTTCCGGGCTGATTGCACAGATGGAGCCGGTCATCAATTATACGACAATCCACCAACAGGCACTGCTCTTGACCCAAACACCAGGGATAATTTAAAGGCCAGAAAAGGACCGTATCTGCAGACTGAAAATGCCAATGCCTATAGGCTGTCGCAGTTGTACGGGGCAACAACCACTCCGTTCAAGAAGGATTTATTTGTCCTGTGCGACGTGTATAGCAACGTGAAAAATCAGGATACCGGGAGAAAAATCGGTATGCCCATACTTTACTACAAGGCCAATACATCAAACACCATACATGACCCCAACGGTACGTTTCCGACAGTCGGCGATGATAAAAAGTATATCTACAATTACACGGATAACGATAACCTGGTCAAGCTGGGCCCGCCGCCATGGGACGCAGCGGGCACAGACACACACCCGCTTTACGGTCCTACTACTAATTTCTACGACATTACAAGGGATAAGAGAATTAGCATACAAAACGGCAGGCCGTATAGGCCGGATTCTTATATCCTGATTTCCGCAGGTTATGACGGTATGTACGGCACAAAAGATGACGTATTTAATTTTTAGTGTTGGTCGCGGTCAATAGCACAGAGGTAAATCCGCCGGATGCGGATAAATTTGCTGAAGGGAACAGTTATGAAGCGTAAAAAATCAGCTCGTCAGGACGGAGCCAGTCGGAGCACGGCTTTTACGTTAGTGGAGTTGTTAATTGTTCTTGGGATAATCGCAATACTGGTTGCGCTGCTTATCCCGGCTGTGACTATGGTGCGCAATACGGCAAAGGGAACACAGCAGAGGGCGCAGCTTACCACTATTGAGATGGGGCTGACGGCCTTCAAAAACGATTACGGTGATTATCCACCGTCCCATGGCTACGATAGTAGTGGTAATCCAGTCTATACTTACTGCGGTGCCCAGACTCTCGCCGAGGCCCTTGTCGGCTGGGACATGATGGGGTTTCACCCTAATTCGGCCTGGAGGGCTGATGGCGAAGATAAAAATGGTGGAAACGCGACATACGACCCGCTGAAGAACAGAGACGTTGACGGCGATGGTACTCCGGATACTTTGAAAGAAAGAAAAGGCCCTTATCTGGAGGTTGCAACCGCCAATGCGTTTCGGCTAAATCAATTGTTTAGTAATACCGGAAGTTTAGCACCAAATACCTTCGTTCTTTGTGATGTGTTCGGCGTAAAGTCGGTAACCATTGGAGGAAAGACTGTCAAGGCAGGGACTCCAATTCTTTATTATAAGGCAAATACCTCCAGCAAGACAATAGACTACACCGCCATTGCCTACGTTAAGCTAATTTACAATCGGCTGGACAACGACCAGTTTGTTTTTAATGTAAAAGAGATGGCGGACCGTGCGAAGTATCCCAGTCATCCTACTCCGGTGAATCCACTCGCTGGTTCCTCTATATTTTTCTATGATACTTATATCGCAGACCCAAAGGTAACGACTATAAAATGGCCTTGCAGGCCGGATTCTTACTTATTGATTTCAGCGGGGGTGGATGGTTTGTATGGGACGAGCGATGATATTCACAACTTTTGAAATGGCGTAAGCCATCTCGGCGACTGAGCCCGTCACCCCCGCACACGATTGAACAAGCTGAATTTATGAAAAGTTACAAACAAAAAACTGGCGTTACGCTTGTCGAGATACTGATTGTCGTGGCTGTAATTGCGATATTAGTCTCGATGGTAATCGGTATCGCCGCCCGCATTGACAATCAGGGCAAGGAACAGCTTACAAAAAATACCTTAGCAATCCTCGACACCGCCCTCGGACAATTTCAAGATTACGGTTATGACTGCAACGTTTCCCTGGCCATGACTGCCAACAATGAAAGGGACTTTTATCGCAGTCTCAATTTTCCTATAGACTGTAATACTAGTTTTTCATATACTGCGATTAGGCGCGAATTGGAAAAGGTATTGGGGGTGAGTTGGCGAACAATCACCATCACCGACACCGGCGGAATACCCGACGCGAATTATTTCGGAAGCGAGGTATTGTATTTTTTCCTGAGCAGGGTTCCTGACTGCCGGCAGACTCTGGATGAAATCGACGGCAAACTTATAACTAATCTGGATAAAAACGGAAATCCTTGGAAACTTACTGTCGGCCCCCGCACCCTCGATGTATATCCGTTAATGAGGTTTATCGACCCGTGGGGCACGACGCTGCGGTATGACTATTACGATGCGAAGCCGCCGAATCATAGCTTAATTGATATCCAGAATATGGAAAAGAGTAAAAAGACTTTTCCTGTGATTACCTCAGCCGGGCCGGACAAAATTTTCGGCACCGCTGATGATATAAAAAGTAGATAATGGGCCACAAAGACACGAAGTCGCAAAAAGATGAAAACAAAACGCAGACAACCCGGTTTTACGCTGATGGAAGAGGCGATTGTCGTCGCAGTAATATCGCTGCTTGTCGTTCTGGGGATACCTGCTGTCCGTGTGCTTATTCATTCATTCGAAACCGAAGGCGGCACGAAAAGTATGATAAGCGCCGCCCTCGCTTCCGCCCGTGCCATTGCCGCAAAGGAACAAAGATATGCCGGCATCAGATTTCAACATACTTACTATAAAGATGACCCTGCCAATTCTCCGCTGAAGGCACCGCAATATATGATTTTTATCGTTTACGACTTTGATAATACGAAATTAGCCGATGGCTTTCGGGCAGTCGAAGGATTGCAGCCAATAAAACTGCCTGATTCGGCCGGCGTGATGGAAGTGGTAAACAGCAACGGCGAGATTGATGATACTCCTAATGGCGAACTTCTTATAGATAAAACCACTTTTTCAATTATTTTTTCACCAAGTGGCAAACTGATAATACACCCTGTCCAAACAAGAAATAGAAATGGAGAATCTTCGGGCACTGCCAGTAAAGATGACATTTTTAACACTTGGGATAGTATTACCGATAGCACAGCGCCGCATGGAATGTTTCTACAGGATTACGGAACCACCTCCAGTGACTATCCAAGGAAAGAATCAAGCCGAAACAGTTTTATCATTTATGACAGAACCATATTTGAAAAGCTAAACCCGAACAGCAGATATGGTGATTATCTGAAGGATTTACAGGTCATTTATATAAACCCATACACCGGGACAATGATAAATAGATGAGAACGTCGGCTTATGGCAAAATTGTGCAAAAATCGTGGTTTTTCTCTTACCGAGGTGCTGTTAGCTGTCGGCATACTTGCTGTCGGTATGATGTTTATAGCCGGCGTATTCCCCGCAGCCATCCATCTTACGACAATTGCCGCTGAACGAACCATCGCAGCAATAGAAGCCGACGAGGCCTTTGCAAAAATAGAAATCTACACCAAAGACAACCCGGCCGGCGGCATCAATTTCGGTGCCGGTGGGATAGAAACAAACCACCTCAGGGATTTCAACGATGTGTCGGAACCAGGGGTCAAAATTGACCCTTGTGAATTCACATATCCATCTACTGATGTGCCGTCAGAGCAAAAGCAATACTACTGGTCGGCCCTTTTCAGGTGGGCCGACCCGAATGACCGCCTTGTGCAGGTAACTGTCTTTGTCAGCAGGAAGGCTGGTTCAGGGTTGAGGTATCCGAAGGATAATCCTGATGTTCCCTATTATGATTGGCCTACGCCGGTTAAGGTTTCTGTCTCATCAGGCAGCAATGCCAACGAGCTTCGGATAACCGGGATAAACGACGAAAAAAGGTTTATTAATGATGGATATACAATCGCCCACGACAAAACCGGCCAGCTGTACCGAGTATTAGAGCGTTATAAGGGTTCTAATGATGATACGATTCTGCTTGACAGGGGTTGGCAGGGCGGTTCATCCGGTTCAGTCTGGGTAGTTCCGCCGCCGGTCGGCGGCGGCAGATGTCCCTGTATAACAGTATATCAGAAGGTGATACGATTTTAACCGTGCTAAAATGAAGAAGGCTTTTACTCTAATTGAGCTTGTAGTTGCTGTTGCGCTTTTGGGCATAGTGGTTCTCTTTGCAGGCGTGATTTTCAGGGTCAGCATAGATGCCTACCGCACCGCCGGCGCAAATGCGGAAATTATGCAGAAACTGCGGGCGATTACCGACCAGTTGAATACCGATTTCAAAGGTATTCGGACCGATGCCCCGCTCCTGTTTCGGTTTTCTGAGGATATGAACGACCCCAACCAAAGATACGACCAGATTATGTTCTTCGCCGACGGCGACTTTCAGTCAACCCAATTATACGACTGCACAGGAAAACCAGGCAATACGGGCGAGCCCATAAAGGGAAATGTCGCCAGAATTTATTACGGCCAGGCACATAGTCTTGATTCTCTTGATAATAGGATGAAAGACCCAGATGTGCTTCTTGAAAAGGACCGGCTATTAGCCAGACGTCAGCACATATTAACCGCAGACCCAAACCTTGATAACTGGCCCAATGCCAATATGTCAGATTTCAGCAATAGTGGTGCAGGAGGCATGCTAAACGAATGGTATGAGCATGACAGCTTATCGCTGGCCCAGTGGAAAACAATAAAAGGCAGTGACTACGATTCCCAAATAATACCTACCTGTTTTGAATCTCGGCCTTTGATTGATATGGATGCCCCGAACACCTTCCATAAACTGATGTGCGAGGGTGTCGGCAGTTTCGCAATCCAGTGGGCATACTGGGACTCCGGCGCTAACCGGTTTTACTGGTTTCCGGTGGACTCAGATTTTTGCTCATCATGCGGCAAATTCTTCGGCGTTTTCTTTAATATCCCCAACAGCTATCAATTTGGGAAGTGGTATCCTATTAATGATCCTAAATTTATCGGCAGGAATTTTTCTTCTTATCCCAAAGCTTTAAAGTTTACTTTCAGACTATATGATTCCAAAGGTATTATAAAAGAAGGCGGCAGGGCGGGCAGGACATTTACACACGTTGTTTATTTAGGTGATTAATTTGGCAAAAAAATGAAAACGACAAGCAAAAAATCCGTGAAAAAGACGTTTTCCGCCGGCTCAGCTCTTATCCTGACTGTGGTTT
>JBAPXT010000044.1:0-3562 GCA_049284355.1 Sedimentisphaerales bacterium | reverse complement strand
CATTTCCAACAGGATTATCCAAATCTGCCACCAATTTTCTTCTCCAAATTTATCTTTTTCTTTTTTAAAAAACCAACCCGGCTTTCCTCGCCGCATCAGCAAGAGCTTTGACTCTACCATGAAATTTATAGCGGTTTCTATCAAAGCAAACACATTTAATGCCAACGCCCAGCGCCTGCTTTGCGATTGCTTCACCTACGATTTGAGCGGCTTTTTTGTCACCGCCGCGAGGCAATTGGTCCCGGAGGGCTTTTGCTCTTGTGCTTGCAGAAACAAGTGTCGCTCCTGCACCATCATCCATAATCTGGGCATAAATATGCCTGTTTGAACGAAATACAGACAGTCGCGGCCTGTCTGGTGTTCCAAAGACCTTTTTCCTCACCTTGTATCTACGTCTGAGGGCTGCTCTTTTTATCCTGTCAACTTCCATAAAAACCAAATCCTAACTACACTGTTCCTGAAGCAAAAGCTTTGCCGACTTTGCGTTTTATGTATTCGCCGGCATAACGGATACCTTTGCCTTTATAGGGTTCCGGCGGCTTTACTTTCCTTATATCCGCAGCAAACCGTCCCAGGAGACATTTGTCCGTCCCCAAAATCGTAAACTTGGCGGGAACTTCATCTCCTTTGGCTGCAGCGGTCTCAATGTTTACCTTTATACCTTTCGGTATCGGCTTCTCTACCGGATGGCAGAAGCCTATTTGCAAAATCAGTTTGCCTCCTTGTTCTTTGACGCTATAACCGGTGCCGTACATTTGCATCTTTTTTTCAAAACCTTTGCTGACACCCGTTACCATATTGGCAATCAAGGAGCGTATTGTACCGTGCAACTGCCTGCTCTGGCACATTTCAGAACATTCATTTTCAACCAGTACTTTTTCTCCAGAACTATCTATTTTTATCTTTATTCGTGGGTAACCGTTCAGCTGCAAACTACCGAGCGGCCCTGAAATCTTGATACACAGGCCATCTTGCTCAACCTTTACCCCTTTAGGGATAATAACTGGTTTTTTCCCTATGCGACTCATTAACTCACCGTACAAAGTATCTCGCCGCCAACATTGTCCTTGCGGCAGTTTCTATCACTCATTACACCTTTATTCGTCGAAACAATCGCTATGCCCATACCACCCAAAACGTGCGGTAATCGGTCAACAGACAAATAGATTCTCCTGCCGGGCTTACTTACTCTCGCTATCTCACTAATAATAGGCTGGCCGTTTTGGTCGTACTTTAAGGTAACCTTCAGTATTCCCTGTTTGTCATCATCGATGCGGACGAAATCTTCGATGTAACCTTCCTGCTTAAGCACAGCCGCTATACCTTCGCAGATATTCGATGCCTTAATGTTAACCTCAGTCCTATTTACACGTATCGCATTGCGAATTCTCGTCAGCATATCAGCTATAGGGTCACTGGCACTCATAATCAGGCTCCAAGTCAATCTCCAAATTGCGATTTTTCAATTGTAAATCGCTTCACCAACTGGCTTTTCTTACTCCAGGTATCTTTCCTTCGTTGGCTAAGGTTCTAAAACAAATGCGGCAAATTTTGAATTTGCGATAAACAGCTTTGCTTCTTCCACAAAGCTGACAACGCGTATATTGCCTAACGCGAAACTTTTGTTTCTTTTCTGCCTTATTTACCAGTGCTTTAGTTGACACTCACATTCTCCAAACCAATCGGTTGCCTTTTCGGGCAGCCGCAAAATACTTACAGCCCAGACGCCTCTGATTCCTTGAAAGGCATACCAAAAAGCGACAGCATTTTCATTGCTTCTTCATCCGTATTTGCTGTTGTTACAAAGGTTATATTCATACCCTGCTGAAACTCGACCTTGGCAAGGTTAATTTCCGGAAAAACACTCTGTTCAGCCAACCCCATCGAGTAATTGCCTCTGCCGTCAAAACCTCTTGTGCTAAGGCCCCGAAAATCTCTTACCCGCGGGATTGCAAGACTAATTAGCCTGTCCATAAATTCATACATTCGCTCGCTGCGGACAGTCACCTTCAAACCAATTTCGTTACCTTCGCGAAGTTTGAAATTCGAGACGCTTTTTTTGGCTTTACATACGAGCGGCAGTTGGCCGGTAATCATCATCAGGTCATTTTTAGCAAGTTCCAGAAATTTTTTGTCCTGCGTCGCTTTGCCCACACCCATAGAGATAACGATTTTTTCTATCCGCGGCACAGCCATAGGACTTTTGTAGTCAAACTCCTTGACCAATTCCGGAACTACCTTGGACTTATATAAATCTTTCAAACGTGCCATCTCGTATCTCGCTTTAGGCTTTAGCCCTCTTAACAATGCCAATTTCACCACCATCGGTTGCAAGGCGTTTTTTACTTCCATCGGCGTTTATCTGGTAATGAACCCTGCTGCCTTTTGAGCTTTTTGGATTCACCGGCAAAACATTACTTATATGTATCGGCTGCTCAACATCAATACGACCTCCGTGCGGATTTCTGCGTGAAGGTCGAACATGCTTTTTTGCTACATTGTGACCCTGGACCACTACCTTATTCTTTTCCGGCATGACACGCAGCACCCTACCGGTGACGCCCTTATGGTCACCTGTTATAATCTCAACCATATCTCCTTTTTTTATATGTAGGGCCATCTTTAAATTTCGTATCTCTCCTTACGCGACAATAACCAGCTCATTCAAACCACCTCGCTTGCAAGCGAAATAATTTTCATATAGTTTTTCTCACGAAGCTCGCGAGCAACCGCACCAAAAATCCTTGTCCCTATGGGATTGCCTTCGTTATCAATCATAACTGCGGCATTGCTGTCGAATCTTACGTAGCTGCCGTCAGGGCGCTTCAGAGGACTTTTGGTTCGTATAACAACACATTTATACACCTTCTTATCATCCAGTTGACAGGTCGGAAGCGACTTTTTGATAGCAACACAGATAACATCGCCCACTCTGGCTATAGTGCGCCTGAACTTTCCTCTGGATCCGCCTTTGCCAAGAACTCTGATGCACAACGCCAACTTAACACCCGAGTTGTCGGCTATATCCAACAATGTTTCCTGCTGAATCACCTTATTTCCCGTTTCTCGTATTTCGCTTCGCGCATCTCTCACGCTACTCTTGTTGAACTGCTTTTTCCAGGACCTTTACAAGACGCCAACGTTTAGTTTTGCTATAGGGCCTGCACTCAACAACCTCAACGACGTCGCCCATACCAGCCTGATTATGTTCATCATGAACACCAAGCTTTGTTCTATGCTTTATGTATTTGCCATACCCAGGATGCCTGACCTTGAAATCAATGGCAACTTTGATACTTTTATCACCGCTGTTGCTTATTACCACGCCGGTTACAGTTTTTATTTTCCTATCCTGCATATTTATTTTCTAACCACCGCACCTGCGGCAAAGCATTACCTGCTTTCACGCATTATCGTTTTAATCCTGGCAATATCACGTCTGACATTAATTAAAGCTTTAGAATTCTCCAGCTTCTCCGTAACCGCCTGCGAGCGCAAATCAAACAAATGCCTCTGTAGTTCCTCAAGCCTGTCTTTAAGCTCATCCAGGCTCAATTCGCGA
>JBAPXT010000043.1:0-3150 GCA_049284355.1 Sedimentisphaerales bacterium | reverse complement strand
AAAGTGGGACCGCATGTTTGTAAATCCCAAGGTTATCTGGCTCCAGAGACATTGCTTTTCGGACATCAGCGATAGCTGTATCAAGTTGAGCAGTGGAACGGTAAAAGTCGCTCTTGGCTGTCCACGCTTCTGCATTATTCGGTTCTATGACCGTAGCACGCTTAAAATCTTCTTCTGCTTTGTCAGCTTGGCCGAGCATGGCATACGTCTTGGCACGAAGAACATAAGCTGAAGAATTATTGAGCTTGTTTACAATTTCATCACATAGCGATATCGCCTCCGCAGATTTATCCCGACGAACGTTCAATTCAATTTGCGCAACCGTCACCGGCAGCGAATTTGGTTCCTGAACCTTCAATTTAGTCAACAGCTCATTTGCCTCAGCAAAGCGGCTTTGTCGCATCTTGAGTAGTGCAAGGGATAGGCAAATAGACCGGTTGTTGGGGTCGTCAGCCAACAAATTCTCCAGAATACTACTGGCAGAACTTAATTCGCCGCGTCTGAGGTAGCTTTGCAGTTCCAATTTTTTTAATTCGGGGTGAAAGAGTTTTTCGTTAGCCGCTCGGCGAAGAATTTCGTCCGCACGATCATATTCATTTGCCTTATATAGAGCAGCGACCGTAGGAACAATTATACGAATGTCCTCGGGCGCCCGCGTCAGGGCCTCCTGATAGGTTGAAATCGCAAGCTGCAGCTCACCGGCTCGTTCGTAGCTGTGAGCAAGAAGCGTTCGGCTGGCCAGGTCATCTGGATTGGCAAGTAGATTTTCTTTAAGAAGTGAAATAATTTGTGGATATCGGTCCTTGAAATTGTCCTGCGCGAACCAACTCTTTGCCTGCTCATATCGCCATTGCCAGCTATCTTCACCCTCGAGAGACTTGATATCGTCGATGAGATGTTGAGCTTTTTCGAGATTTTTGATGACCTGCTCGCATCTCAAAAGTCGCCGTTTAATAGGAACGTCATTCAGTAGTTTCTCTGCAAACGAGGTAAGCAATTTGTAGGCCTTTTCCTCCTGACCCCACCGGTCGTACAAATCCGCAAGCAGCAAGCATAATTTTTGTTGAGCACCTGGGTCTTCGATGTGCTCCAATGCAGCTTTAACAATACTTTCGCATTTTTCTCTGTTGTCCTGGCGAGCTAACAAAATCGCAAGGTATCTAACCGGCTCGGGATCTTGAGGAAACTTCTCTATGATATCGTTTAACAGCAGTATTGCATCATCTGATTTATCCTGAGCAGCAAGCAACTCAACTTCAGCCATAGCAGCTTTTATTTCCGATGGATAAGATTTTTTCAATTCGGCAACCAACGCTTCAGCACCAGCAAAATTACCCTCTTGTATTGCAAGCCGAAACTGTAAAAGTTTCACCTCGAGAGCACCATTAGTAGCGTTTTCAAACTTGGCCAAATGGTCTTTTATATCCTGCCACATTGGAGAATCTTTGTCTGTCTGGCTTTCTGCAAGCAGCTGTATCCGGCTTTGAATATACAACAAAGCTGCCTCGAGGCTGTCCGGAGAAATTTGCATTACCATATGGGCTTGTTCCACTGCTTCAGCCCAGTTTCCGATTTCCGTGAACAATCTGGCAAGGTTCATGCGTCCACTAACAAGATTTGGTTGTTCGGAAACCAAAGTACGCAATTGTCGAATAGCTGACTGCTTGTCGCCTAAACGGGATAATGTGGCGGCCAGTACCAATCGAACCTTAGGAGATTCAGCCCCTAACTGCATTGCTCGATACCAACACTTAACCGCCTCATAACTGTGCCCTTTTCTGTCGGATACAAGGCCTTCCAAGAAAGCAGTAGTTGCAGGAGCAACATCCTTTTCCCGCAGTTTGGAAATACAGTCGCTGGCGCGGTCAAGCTCATCGCATTGAATATATAACTCAGCAGCAGTAGGCATAAAATCCCAGGGTTGAGAAGAAAGCTCTTTTAATCCCGTTTCGGCTATCTTTAGCATTTTTGTTTTTGACTGTGATTTCAATGCGAACTGTGCCCAAGTTTGCCAAAGGGATTGACTCGTCGGTTCATTCACCTCTACAAAGGCAAGATGTTCCTCTGCCTTGTCCAAGATATTTGCGTTTATAAATTCTCTCGCAAGGCGCAATCGTATGACAGGGTCAGACAAATCCAGTTTTTCGGCGTGTTCTAAGTCAGATAAGGCTCTGACCTTATCGTCGGTTCTTAGATAGAAACCGCCACGGATTATGTAAGCCAAGGATGAAGATGGATTGTTTTTTACCGCCTCATCTAACCATAATTGAGGAGCTTGCGAGAAATCTTCAGGACGCTGCTCAATCAGCTGGCCTAATACATCGTAAGCTAATATTTGCTCAGGATGCTCTTTAATAATACTTTCCAATTCGTTCGCTGCCTCTTTAAATTTCCGCTGGTTGATAAGAGCGATTGCCAACATTCTCTGCAGCTCCGGTAATCGGTTCGTTTCAAGTGCTCGGGTTGCAATCAGCTCAGCCTCACCAGGCATACCCATCCCTAAATACATTTCAACAAGCCGCATACTAGCTTCGGAACTGTTTTTGTCTAGTCTCAAAACGGTTCGGTAAGCCGCTATAGCTTGTTGAACATTGTTGCGTTTGAGAGGCCTTATATTAAGCTGCGCATCAGCGTATTTAAGCAATGCTGGCAGATCATTCTGCGTGACAGCGAGGTAACGCCCTAGGTTTTTGGCCGCATCCTCCCACCTCTGCTCATTATACGCCTTATTGCCAAGAACAAGACCCCTGTCTGCTCTTCGGCTCTTCTGCCACTGGCGCAACCCGTAAGCAGTTATGCCTAAAACAACAAGAGCAATTACCAGAACACTCGCTAATTTCCAGTTAAAGTATCTTCTTGGCATTTGATTATTCCTTCCATATCCATATACCTTCCTTTTTAGAACTGGCTAACGAAATTCTCAACCAGCTTCTTGGCGGTTTGCCAGCATATCCACAAATCCATCCTTAATGATAAGTCCCTGACATATTTGGTGTCGTAATATATCCATTCCTGAAAGTCTTTCATTGGTTGGCGGGTCCTGCAAATCTGCCAAAGCCCCGTGATTCCAGGCCGAACTGATAATCGAGCATCCCGCCAAGGTGGGCACAAAGTATTTTCAGCTTCGGGGGATGGCCTTGGACCAACAAC
>JBAPXT010000042.1:0-16828 GCA_049284355.1 Sedimentisphaerales bacterium | reverse complement strand
GTTCTTACTTTAACATTCCCATATCGTTCTCTCATTCCTACGACTGGAATTTTCTTTGTGCCTGCCCCTCGTTTAAAATTCTTATTAGGATTCATTTTATCCTTTTGGCTTTTGCGTGGCCTTCTTGCGCCGATGTAGGTTTCGTCCATTTCCACGATTCCCTGCAATAAACCCCGTTGGTCCGGCTCATACATAGCTTCTCTGATTTGCATAGCGATACGCCAAGCAGTATTCCTATTGACTTTAAGATGTCGTGCCAGTTGACGTGCGGAAATGCCTTTTTTGGCACTAAGGATAAGCGAAACAGCCAACAACCATTTTTGAATAGCCAGATGGGTTTTGTGGAAAATCGTTCCGACCGTTATGCTGTAGCTCGTGTTGCACTTGTTACAGTGATAGCGGCCTTCTTTTTTTAAGGGCGTTTGGCTTGTTGATTTACAATATGGACAACGTGGCTTATCTTGCCAACGCACCTTTTCCAGATACTCAAAACAGCTTTCTTGTGTCGGAAAACGCTCAAAAACCTCAATGATGTCCATTTTTATACCCTTAAACTTTCTACCATTAGTTAGGTCAATATGCAGTAATTTAACAGGAATGGATAAAATGTCAAGAGAAAAATCTTAAAATTATAAAATATTTTCCTACCACAAACTATGACATTCCGGGCTAAAGGGGTAAAAAAAATTGAAAAAATGGATTTTTATTTATAACCTGCTGCGATTTTGATTGATTTTTTAATCACTTCGGCGGCCTGCGGAAGCACAGCGCAATATACGCAGCGCTTCTCCGCTTCAACGAATTGCCTGTTTTCGCCCGTTTAGCTGACCTATATTTGACCCTTTGAGCCTGAGATAAACTCTATATTGGTATTGGTATTGGTAGAGATCCAGCGGTTGTACCTCTGTCAGCAATATCCCCATATACCTGATTGACCAGACTGAGCACACGTCTGAAGTGATCAGAAACATACTTCCGGACATCTGGATTGCGTTTATAAGTTCGCCCCGATGGTATTGCCCGTGGATCATCCGGGAGAGGAAAGACGATGCTGTTTGGCTGGGAAACACTAGTCATGTCGAGGGTAATTTGACATTGTGATGCGAGGATTAGCTCATGGGTTAATGTGTTACGGTAATCTGAGAAACTCTGGTGCCATGTTGGCTTTGATAGCCTTGGAAGAATAGTATCACCGGGCCGACTTTCACTTATCTTGGAGTGTGCTGTTTGGAAATATATCTGCCCTGTAAGTTGCTCACCGAACAGAGTCAACACTACACGTGCCAGAATATCCATTGCGCTTCCGGCGTTATAAAAAAAGCCATCGATATACATGTTTACCTCAAACATAAAGTCTCCGGCACTATTAGCAACATCTTGGAAATTTGCTGTTGTCAGTTTCTCGATCAGACTTTCAAGGTTGTACTTCGCCGAGCGAAGTTTATGAATCATTGCAGGATGGTAGCGATTGAAATTCTCATAGGCATCGCTCGTGATGTTACCGCCATTATGTAGGCGAGTAACAAGTTGTTCGAGCCAAACTCGATTACCAAAATTATGATATGGTCTAAAAGGCATGTTATTTACCCCCACGTATAGCCGTGAGCACGACCATCTTGATTGAACTCCTAAGCTGACCTTGGATATCCTTGAGATTTAACTTGTGCCCGCAGTTGTTGCACTCGAACAGACCCGAATCCGGGAAGGGCAGAACACCGCCCACAAGATCCCCTTTTGGTAGAACATTGTCCTCAAAGGTATATGGTCTTGAACAATTCGAACATGAAACATTAACCCTGATGGAATGTGGAATTGAAGGATTATTTTTGAGAAACTCAAGGTCTACATTCGAGAATTCGGGCCAGGGACATGTCACAACATTAAGAGGTATTTCCAAAACCTTTGTTGTGCCGACTATATTGAAATGCACAATATGGAGTCCTTCGTTTTGGAACTTGTACTGCAAAGGTATATTGATGATGCTGCCCAGATCCTCCGGTCCGCGTTTAATATCTGCGCTTGCAAGCGTGGTCTTCTTACCACGGCTACGGGAGATACTTACGACTATTGTAGTGTTTCCAGGTGGCAGGTCATACACAGTAAGGATTGCAAACCACGAGCGGACAGCGGTAGGATATGCCCAAGCCAAAAATGAGGTAAAGATGTCTTGACAGTTTGTTTTTCCTGATTCACTCTTAGACACTGCTATGCAAAAAACTGCTGCAGCAAGCATTGGTCCGCTTTTACCACTCATAGACTTAGTATTTTTCTCTCGTTGGCCCAACTTCTGCTTGTCCACCTTCTTCTTGGCTACGTTTTTTTTAGCCATGTCGATACCTTTCGTATTCTAATTTTTTACAAAACCGCCATCACCGTATTACTGGCCTGCCTAAAAGGCAGTTTTATATCTCGCGAATTGTATCTCGTGTATGGTTTCCACTCCCGGATGCCTCACGCAATTTTACCCCCAAATCTTTTCATTTACAACGGCAAAATTTAGAAAGGGAATAACCCCCAACGTGAAGTTTTAGGCGGACACATAGGTCCGCCCCTACGGGTATTGACATATTTGCAAACGGTGGTTAAATTATTTGGCCGTGGGCAAATCAAAGAGAAAACCAATAATAGGAATACTGGGTGGCGTCGGGTCGGGGAAAAGCACCGTCGCAGCGGAGTTTGCCAAGTTAGGCTGTGCGGTAATCGATGCCGACAAGATTGCCCATGAACTGCTTGATAAGAGCGCCGTGAAAAAAAAGGTGGTTAGCTTTTTTGGCGATGCCGTTTTGGAACGCGGGGGTAAAATCAGCCATAAAAAGCTGGCTGATATTGTCTTCGCAGACGGCGATAAGCCCGTCTCCCCTTCGGTTCGCCGCGGCAGGCTGGCGGCACTCGAAAGAATAATCCATCCTCTTGTACTTAAACGGGTTGGGGAACTTATGAAGCAGGCAAATCGCCGAAGGCAGGTCAAGGCGATTGTGCTGGATATGCCCCTTTTGGCGGAAGTCGGCTGGGCAAAACGGTGCGATAAGCTCATTTTTGTCAGGTGCAAACAGCAAATAAGGGCCAAAAGGGCCAAAAAAATGGGTATTTTAGAGCTAAAGGAGCTAAAAAATAGAGAAAATTTCCAAATTTCTCTGGACAAAAAAGAAAGCATCGCCGATAATACCATCGATAACAATTCTGGCTTCTCGGCATTAGCCGGGCAAGTCACTGATATCTTCTCTTGTATAATGGGTAAGTAGGGTTTACCATATAAGAATACTTGAATACCCGCTTTGATATATAAGTTTTATTTCTACATGTTCAAAATTCAAATCTTAATTGAATTCCTATAGGAAGGTTACTTAAGTAAATCACAAATATCCGGCAAATGAAAAAAGGAGTAATTATGGCCAAGGCCCCCTCAAGAGCACCAAAAAAACGTAAAAGCATAAGGAAAAAGGATATCGTTGAAGGACAAGCTACCAATGAACAAGCAACAAACGAACAAGCGAATCCAGCGGTAGCGGAACAGCAAAAGCCCAGCACCACCACAGCTACAGCTGAGGAAGAAGCCCAGAGGGCCAAACAAGCCGAAGAAGAATCCACCCATGCCAAGTATGAGCGTATAAAGAAGGGGAGCTTGTATTTGACGGACCTGCAGAAACTGACCGTAGCAGAGCTGCACGATATTGCCAAGAAAGATAACATACAAGAATACACGGCGTTAAAAAAGCAGGATTTGATTTTCAGGATTCTTAAAGAGCGTATCCGCCAAAACGGCCTATTGTACGGCGAAGGTGTACTGGAGGTGCTGCCGGACGGTTATGGATTTCTGCGAAATCCGGATTACAACTACTTGTCCAGCCCTGATGACATCTATGTGTCACCTTCTCAAATCAGACGTTTCGGCCTGCGAACGGGAAACACAGTATCGGGGCAAATCAGGCCGCCGAAAGATTCGGAAAAGTATTTCGCCCTGCTGCGAGTTGAAGCAATAAACTTTGAAAACCCTGATAACCTTGTGGAAAAAGTGGTATTCAGCGACTTGACGCCCCTGCATCCGGAGCAACGTCTCATACTCGAAACCACATCGGAAGAACTGAATATGCGAATAGTCGATTTGATAACACCGGTGGGCAAAGGCCAGCGAGGGTTGATTGTCGCTTCACCACGAACCGGCAAGACAATCCTGCTGCAAAAAATTGCGAATGCCATCAGCACAAATCACCCCGAAGTAAAACTGATAGTGCTGCTGATTGACGAACGGCCTGAAGAAGTTACGGAAATGGAACGCAAAACCGCTGAGGACGTTGAGGTCATAAGCTCCACTTTTGACGAGCCAGCAGCCCGTCATTGCCAGGTGGCCGAGGTCGTAATAGAAAAAGCAAAGCGAATGGTAGAGTACGGCCAGGATGTAGTCATTCTTCTGGACTCGATAACACGTCTTGCCCGCGCCTATAATACCGAGCAGCCACACTCGGGCAAGATTCTGACCGGCGGTGTCGATTCCGGTGCGATGCAGATGCCCAAGAAATTCTTCGGCGCAGCAAGAAACGTCGAACATGGCGGCTCGCTGACTATCTTTGCAACCGCGTTGATTGACACCGGCTCAAAGATGGACGAAGTTATTTTCGAAGAGTTTAAGGCAACCGGAAATATGGAACTGCACTTAGACAGGCGCCTTGTTGACAGAAGGATATGGCCGGCCATAGACATCAGCCGAAGCGGCACAAGAAGAGAAGAACTGCTGCTCGATGCAAAGGAACTGGAACTTGTATATCGGCTCCGAAGGGTACTTAGCGAACTGAATCCGGTTGAAGCAGTTGAACTGCTTAAAAGCAGGCTTACCAAGTGCCGAACCAACGCAGAGTTTCTAATGACAATGAATATCGACTAAGCTAAACACCGGTGCAAAGTTAATTACTGCAGCAGTGAGCGAGATGCCTAGTTTGTTCACGATTGTTTGCTTTACATCTCTATTTGGTTTTATTAAGATAAAATTCCGGTATTTATTATTTTACCGGAATTTTTTTATAGGCCGTTGTCTAAACCGGGTAAGTTATGGGCGAACAACTCTCGAAAGTTTATGAGCCAAAGACAATAGAAAAGCAGGCAAACGAAATTTGGTTTTCGCAAGCCTTCTTTCACGCTGAAGCCCCCCCTACCGGCCGGAAATCTTATACAATCGTGATTCCGCCGCCTAATGTTACGGCACCTCTGCACCTCGGCCACGCACTGAACAACACATTGCAGGACGTGCTGATTCGGTTCCGCCGGATGCAAAATTACAATACGCTATGGATGCCGGGCACCGACCACGCCGGCATTGCCACCCAGACAGTCGTTGAGAAAAGACTGCTCGCTGAACAGGGCAAAAAACGCACAGACTTCCAGCGAGACGAATTCATCGCCCACGTACAGGCCTGGAAAGACGAATACGAAGCCACAATTATCAGCCAGCTCAAGGCGATGGGCTGCTCGTGCGACTGGCAACGAACACGCTTTACAATGGACGAGGTATGTGCAAAAGCTGTTCGTGCCGCCTTTTTCAAACTCTTCAAAGACGGACTGATTTACCGGGGTAAACGATTAGTCAACTGGGACCCGGCTACACAGACAGTGCTGGCTGATGATGAAGTCGAGCACGAGACGGTGGAGGGACATTTCTGGTGCCTGCGGTATCCGCTTACTGAATCTGTTGAGATTGAAGGCAAACGAGTCGAATATGTCACCGTGGCCACGACTCGGCCGGAAACTATGCTCGGCGATACAGCTGTTGCGATGAACCCTCGAGACAATCGAGCTGAGAATCTGGTCGGGAAAAAAATCCGGCTACCAATCGTAGGCCGGATTATCCCCATTATAGCGGATGAACACGTTGTTCTGCCAAACCCCGATAGCGAGGATGAAAAGGCGAGATTTTCTACCGGCTTTTTGAAAGTTACGCCAGCCCACGACCCTGATGACTGGGAGATTGGCCAGAGACAAGGGCTGGAGGTCATCAATGTGATGGCACCGGACGGTTCTATTAGTGACAAATTCGGCTGGACAGACTGGGAACATATTAAAAATCCAGATGTCGAAAATATCATCGGTATGGACCGCTTCGAGGCACGTGAAGCCATTGTTGAATGGTTCCGCCAAGAAAACCTTCTCGAAGACGTTCGCGAATATACCCATGAAGTTGGGCACAGTTACCGCAGCCATGTTCCTATCGAGCCGTATCTGTCCGACCAGTGGTATATCGCCGTTAAAAAACCCATCGAACACCTGAAAGAAAAGTTCGGCTCTGGATTTATTGAAGGAACCGATGTGCCGGTAAATTCTTTAGCCGGTTTGGCATTGAAACCGTTGCTCGACGGCCGATTGCGTTTCATCCCCGACCGCTATAAGGAAACGTATCGAAGCTGGCTGGAAAACCTTCGCGATTGGCCCATCAGCCGACAACTCTGGTGGGGACATCGTATTCCAATATGGTGGAAGGCTGGTAAAGACAGCCAGTTAGAACATAAGTTTTCGAAACAACCCGATAAGATACAGTCTGCCCTTATGGACTCCGACGAAGGTGCGACAACATATATCTGCGTTGCTCCGGAAAATAATGATATTGAAAAGCAGCTCGAAACCACTGGTTGGACACAAGATGAAGATGTCCTCGACACGTGGTTTTCTTCGGCGCTGTGGCCGTTTAGTACGATGGGTTGGCCGGATGAGACGCCGGAACTTAAGACTTTCTACCCGGGTGACGTACTTTGCACAGCCCGTGAAATTATCACGCTTTGGGTATCGCGTATGGTGATGATGGGCCAGTACTGCGCCGGTGATATCCCGTTCAGGGACGTTTTCATTCACGCAATGATACAGGACGGCGAGGGACGCAAAATGTCCAAGAGTCTCGGCAATGGGATTGACCCGCTTGTGGCCATTAACAGTCACGGTGCCGATGCGATGCGGTTTACGCTGGTCAGTATGACAACACAGACGCAGGATGTAAGAATGCCGGTGGAGAAAATGAAACTGCCTGATGGGCGAACGGAAAATACGTCACCGAAATTCGATATCGGCCGAAATTTCTGCAATAAACTCTGGAACGCCTCGCGTTTTACAATGATGAATCTTGAGGGCATCGAGCCGGACAAATTCGACAAAAATAAAATGACAATCACCGACCGATGGATTCTTTCACGGCTGGCGCAAACTATTACAGATGTTACTGATGCCTTGGAGGAATATAAATATAACGAACCTTTGGCACAGCTCTACAAATTTTTCTGGAACGACTTTTGCGACTGGTACCTTGAGTGGATAAAACCGCGAATGCAGGACGAATATCAAAAACCAATTGCTCAGAATGTGCTCGCATTTGTGCTGGACCAGACTTTGCGACTACTGCATCCGTTTGTACCGTTTATCACCGAAGGGATATTCCAGAAGCTCAATGAAATCGCTCCCATCAGGCAGCTTAAGGGCCTTGCCGAAGCCAAAAAATCCGAAGCGCTGGTAATTGCCCGATGGCCGGAAAAATTAGATTCCCTGGTAGATATAGATACCGAAAAACAAATTACGCTTATTCAATCCGTAATCCGAGCCATAAGAGATATCAGAAGCAAATATAATAAACCGCCAAGTGAAATGTTGTTCGTATCCGCAAAGCTGCGCCGAGAAGATGTTGAAATTTTAAGCCGAAATGCAGAACTAATACGTCATCCGGCAGGAGTAAAAGAGTTTAAGGCAGGGATAACAGTCGTAAAACCCCCAAACGCCGCAGTTGCAATCGCTGACGCAACAGAAATTTACGTTCACGATGTGATTGACACGCAGACCGAACGTAGAAAGCTGGAAAAGCAAAAGGACGAAATAGAAAAGGCCAAAAAGACCGTAGAGGCCAGGTTAAACAATGAAAATTTTGTCGCCAAGGCCAAACCGCAAGTCGTGACCCAGACCAGAGACAAACTGGCTGAACTAACGGAACAACTAAAACTACTTGAAAAACATATCTCAGAATTGTAAACTATAAGTATATAAGCGTTGCTGTGCTCTCATTTAGTAAAGGCGTCGCCGAAAATGGACGTTGAAGTTGAATTATCGCGAATAATCATTAACGAAACATCCGACCAGCAGGTAATTGTCCTAAAAGAGCGACACGGCAATCGCAGCTTTCCTATTGTTATCGGCATAGTTGAAATTTTTGCAATCGACCGCCGGCTAAAAGGCATCAAGCCGCCACGCCCAATGACTCATGATTTGCTGGGCAGCATAATTGAAAATCTCGGCGTTAAAATAGAAAAGATAATTATAAATGACCTGCGCAATCACACTTTCTATGCACAGATACGCCTAAGTTCAAACGGTCGCTCTATCGAAATCGACTCCCGCCCTTCCGATGCGATTGCGCTGGGCGTCGCATCAAATGCCCCTATTTATGTTGCCGAGCACGTCTTCGAGAAGACTTCCCAGTAGCAGGTCCTCAGATGCTAAAAAATTCCCCCGCACCTACTTTTTGCCACTGATTTCACTGATTTCACTGATTTATATTTTTTATTTCCTGTGTTAATCTGTGGCTAAACTTCTTTTTGTTAGTGGTTTTAAATCTCAACCCACATTTCCCACCCGCCGTGCCAGCGCACCGTCGCGGCAGGTATTTATCCGCCTCTGGCGGATTAAAGTATCGCATCTGGTACTGATTTGATAGTATAGGGCCTGAGAACTCGAATATCGCGTTGTTGCAATCAATAAATCCGGCGAAGGTTCGCCTTCTAATACAGTGATGGTAGTTTTGTAAAAGGAAAGGGGAAATCTTATTAAACGAATTCTGTTTTTGATAGTGTGTATTTCTCTGATACCTGCCGGCTTCGCCAGAGCGGATATATCAGACAAGAACGCCCAACTGATTCAAGCCGCACAGGATGGCAACCTCCCGGCTGTGCAGACCGCTCTGGCTGACGGTGCTGATGTCAATACCAAAGACGCCACTAACGGAGCGACTGCACTGATAATGGCGGCGCAGGAGGGCCATACAGAAGTTGTCAAGTCTTTGCTGGAAAAGGGATCTGAGGTTAACGCCAAAGCTAACGATGGCGGAACAGCCCTGTTTGTGGCGGCGCAGGAAGGCCATACAGAAATTATCAAACTTTTGCTGAAAAAGGGCGCTGATGTCAATGTGAAAAGAACCGATGACGGCGCAACGGCCCTGTTTGTGGCGGCGCAGAATGGCCATACGGAAGTTGTCAAGCTTCTTTTGGAAAAGGGTACTGACATCAATGGCAAGGCTACTAACGATGACGTAACGGCCCTGATAATGGCGGCGCAGAACGGCCATACAGGGGTTGTTAAACTCCTTTTGGAAAAAGGCGCTGATGTCAATGCCAAGACCCACAACGGTGGAACTGCCCTGATGATGGCGGCAGTTAGCGGCCATAAGGAAATCGTTGAGCTCCTGCTGGAAAAGGGCGCTGATGTCAATGCCAAGAATAGCTTCGGCGAAACGGCCTTGGGAGCGGCAAAAAGGATGGGGCACACAGACATTATTCAACTGCTTGAAAAGGCCGGTGCAGAGAAATCAGAAGCAGGTACATCTGGCAAGAATGCTCAATTAATTCAAGCCGAAAAGAACCCAATTTTTTCTGTTGGGTCTCAAGATGTAAATAAGGCAAAAGAAATCTTGGAGGCCGATCCGAAGGCAGCTAACGCAAGGGACGAAGATGGCTTGACGCCCCTCCACATCCTATCCAAAATCAAGTTGTACGTCGGTTCTATGAGCAGCAACGGCGTTATCACTTCCAAGCCAGAACTATCACCTGTTGCGGTGCTGTTGATATCCAAGGGTGCTGATGTCAACGCAAAGGACAAAAAGGGAGCCACGCCTTTGCACTGGGCGATTGCAAACGGGAATTTTGCCCTAACTAAACTTCTTGTAGAAAAGGGAGCAAATGTCAATGCCATCGTAGATAATGACCCTAATGGCCTAGAAGGTACGACACCGCTAATCTTTGCAGTCGCAAATGGAGACACGAACACAATGAGTCTCCTGATTACCAAAGGGGCAGATGTCAACAAACCGGACAAGAAAGGTGATACACCTCTACACATTGCTGTCGCTTACGACCAACTTTCATCAGCGGAAATTCTTCTGAAGAAGGGGGCGAAGACGGACATCAAGAATTCGGAAGGTATGACCCCACTATCACTCGCCTTGGAGAAAGGCCAAAAGCAACTTGTCGACTTTCTCCGCCAACATGGGGCCAAGTAAGAGGTGTAAAGAAAAATAGGCCAATGCTTGCGCTAATCAGCCAACGACCGCAGAACGGCCTTGTGAATGACGGCGAAGGAGGGCCATACGGAGGTCGTCAAACTCCTTTTGGAAAAGGGCGCTGATGTAAATGTGAAGGCGACAATCAATAACGTCGAATGGACAGCCCTAAAGGTAGCGAAAAGGATGGGACGCACAGGCATTGTGCAGCTTCTTGAAAAAGCCGGAGCAAAGGAATAGCAGAAAAGGCCGAAAGTTGGGTTTTTGGGCTGAAAACGGCGTTACTGAATATAAATGTGGCTTTTAGCCACGCTGAAAGGAGATTTTTATGAGTAATGGGGAAAGACAATGCTCTGAGTGCGAGTTCTATGACCCAAAACCTCCGAGGTGTCATTTTCGACCGCCGGTCCTACAATACGTTTTCAAACCCAATGGCCCTAACACGGGAAACGTGCAAAGTGAATGCGGGTGGCCGAGTGTTAGACCTGAGGACTGGTGCGGCCAGTTCAAGGCGAAAACCTAATTTTTGGGCTAAAAACGGGCATTAGTACGGTTACTCTGATGCAAAGTCGGCTTGACCTGAGGCAAAGTAAGCTTGCTCCGAGGCAGAGTCAGCGTGACCTGTGGTAAAGTCGGCTTACTTTGTGACAAAGTAAGCGTGACCCGTGACAAAGTAAGCTTACTCTTGCGATGAAAAGCGATATCCTCTATAAAGAGCGTTTGGGAACCCAAAAGCACGAAATAACCCCCAATCCAACAGCGATACAAAGCATGCTGTCTGCGACATTAAATGCCGGCCAGTGGTACTGGCGGTAATAGACATCGATAAAGTCACGCACCAGACCATCATTAAATATCCTATCGTAAAGATTGCCACAAACACCCGCAGCAAAGAGTCCAAGAGCAACGTGAACCAATCTTTGCTTAGTCCCACCGAAAAGAAAAAGTGCAAAAATCACTATCAATGCGACAACCGAAACCATCGTTAGCCAGTAAGGATGCCCGGAGAATAAGCCAAAAGCGGCGCCGTTGTTCAATGCCGTTACCAATCGCAAAAAACCGTCTATAATTGAAACGCTGCCGCGATGCTCCAGCCAGTCAAATACGGCTCTCTTACTCCACAAATCGAGCGATATACCAACAACCACCAAAGGCCAGAAAATAAGCTGTGCCGAGGAGTCCGGCAGCGCCAAAGGTCGGCGCTTCGAAAAAACCCGGTCTGCTGGGCTGCGCTGGGCTCCGCCCCAGCGAGAACTTGGCTGGCTGTTATTTCCTTCTCTCTTCAATTCTCCCGCGCCTTAAAAATCCGCTCAAAATACAGGGTTACCATTTTGCGATTTATCGCAAGGGATCCCAAACACCGCTTACCTCGTTTGGGGCCCCGCAAAACAGGTTCTCTCATTTTGAATAATATCGTATCAGTTTAAGCAATTTCTCACGATTAGACTGGTTGGGCTTGATTTCCAAAGATAGACGCCACTGCTGAACTGCCTTTGCCTTTAGCATACCATCTATTGTCCCATTTCCATTTTTCCCTTTTAATATATAAGCAACTCCAAGCCCACGGTGTGAATCCCAATCCTTATCATCTATCTCAATCGCTCTGCCATAGCTTTCTGCCGATTTGTCCGCATCTTTAAGTTGCAGATAACAAAATCCAAGATGTCTATAAGCGGCGTTATTATCAGGCTGGATTTGTATCACCGATGTTAACAACTCTTTTGCGATGCTATTGAGCCCGGTCTTCAGGTATGCAACCGCCAATGAAGTCATAATCTCAGGGTTGTTACTATCTATTTCCAGCGCTCGCTTATAGAATGCAATGGCCTGGTCATAATCTTTTCGCAATTCATAAATGTCACCAAGCATCTTTTGGATTTCGCCTGCATTAGGGTCAATTTTTTCGGCGCGTTCGCCATAAATCAAAGCGCTGTTATAATCTTTGATTTCATAGTAGGATTTGGCGGCATTGATATGCGCCTCCAGATGATCGGGTTTAAGCTCACAGGCTTTAACGTAGGCCTTGACCGCTTGTGTAAATTTTTTCGTTGTCTGGTAAACCTGCCCGAGATTGAAATAGTCTTTGAAAGACCAGGGGTTCAACTCCGTTGCTTTTTCATAAGAGACAGCGCTTTTTTCATAATCCTTTCTCTCCAGGTAAATCTCACCAAGCAAAGAATAAGCCAACGAAAAATGTTTGTTTAGTTTTACAGCTGAGTCGAGCTTTTCGATAGCAATTTCATTCTCGTCAAGTTCGTGGAGCATTACGGCATCGACATATAAATCAACCGACCGTTGTTTTTGCCCACAGCCGGCAGAAAACAACAGCCCCATCATACATACACAGAACGCCCCCCCCGTCGCCAAAGACCTGACTATAAGGCGGGCATCCGTGCTATTGGACATATAAGTTTTCCTTTCCGGCACCGGATAATACGATAGTTGTCATCTCAAAACATCTACAAATAACTTCCAAATTGACGACCAAATATACGTAGTATCTACCTGCCAAAAGCTTATATCGGCACAAAAACCCCCTGTTTTTAAGCGTTTTTGCTAAATGTTTGACATATTTAACGTGGTTTTATATCATATCTGCTTAATTCAATAGGACCCCATTTTGCGACAAATTGCAAAATGCAAAGCCGGTTAGATTCTAAAATACAGACGAGGTAATACCTTGTCTCTATTGCTTTATTTGAAAGGTTGCCTTTTATGGCAAAAGCCGTTTTGAAAAACAAACCATTCATACTGATTATCCGCGATGGCTGGGGTTATAATCCAAACAGGGCTGAAGATGAGTATAACACCGTTAAGCGCGCCAACATCCCCGTAGACAATATGCTAATGGCCGAATTCCCTAACTGCCTTATTCACACCAGCGGCGAAGACGTGGGGCTGCCGGACGGAACTATGGGCAACAGCGAGGTAGGACATCAAAATCTCGGGGCCGGAAGAATCGTCCCCCAAGAATCTGTAAGAATAAGCAAAGTCATTCGCGATGGGTCATTTTTTGAAAATAAAGAATTCCAAAATCTAATCGAGTTTACAAAAAATAATAACGGCAAGATGCACGTTATGGGACTTTGCAGCAACATTGGTGTACACTCGCTTTTGGACCACCTATACGGCCTGCTCGAATTGGCAAAAAGAAATAACATAAGAGATGTTTTTATCCACGCATTTACTGATGGGCGGGACTCACCACCGGATAGCGGAGCAGGATATATAGCTGATATTGAAAAACAAGCTCAGAAAATAGGTGTAGGCAAAATTGCGACCGTTATGGGTCGATTTTATGCAATGGATCGCGACAGCAGATGGGACCGTGTACAAAAGGCCTACGATTGTATGAGAATAGGTAAAGGCCTTAAAGCTGCCAATGCAGCAGAGGCGGTGGCCAAAAGCTATGAAAAAAACGTAACGGATGAATTTATTGAGCCGACCTGTATCGTAAATGAAGACAACGAACCAATAGCAACTATCAAAGATGGTGACGGCGTAGTATTTTTTAACTTCCGAGGAGACAGACCTCGTGAAATTACACGAGCATTTGTTGAACCAGACTTCAAAGAATTCAACAGAACAACCAAGCCGAACATATATTACGTTTGTATGACCGAATACGACGCAACCCTGCCGGCGGCGGTGGCGTTCCCAAAGCCGCCAAAAATGAAAAATATCTTAGGTGCATACTGGAGTTCTCTGGGTTTGAAACAGTTTCGCTGTGCCGAAACTGAAAAATACGCCCACGTCACTTTCTTCTTCAACGACTACACCGAGAAGCCCTTTAAGGGTGAAGACAGGCAAATTGTGCCTTCACCGCGTGTCCGAACTTATGACTTGAAGCCTGAGATGTCGGCTTTCGAGGTCACCGATGTCGTCCTTCAAAGATTGGATTCGAATAAATACGACGTAATGGTGATAAATTTTGCCAATCCGGATATGGTCGGCCATACCGGCGTATTGGAAGCAGCAATCAAAGCCGCTGAGGCAGTAGACCAATGCGTCGGCAGAATCCTGGACAAAGTCAAAAGTATGGGTGGTGCAGCAATAATCACCGCTGACCACGGCAACTTCGAGAAAATGTGGGATTTTGAAACTAATCAGCCTTTCACCAGCCACACCACCGGCGACGTGCCATTGATTGTGTTCGACGAGCGCTATAAAGGGAGAAAATTGCGAGAAGGTGGCAGGTTAGCCGACGTAGGACCTACCTTGCTGGAAATGATGGAACTGCCGCAACCCGAAGAAATGACCGGCAAAAGCCTGATAGAAAAATAGCAGATAACATACAGCTTATAGCATATAGAAAAAAGTTATCCGCTATATGCAGTCTCACGAGCCGGAGGAACTAATGGGTCAAATAACCATCCTTGACCAGAATATGATTAATATGATTGCCGCCGGCGAGGTGATTGAACGCCCTGCGAGCGTGGTCAAGGAACTGATGGAAAACAGCATCGACGCAGGTGCAACCCAAATAACCGTCTCAGTCGAAGATGGAGGCCGAAAATTAATATCGGTCACCGATAACGGCTGCGGAATGGACGCCGACGATTTAGCAAAGGCATTCCAGTCACACACCACAAGCAAGATAAAAACCGACAAAGACCTGCGCTCCATTTCGACGCTCGGCTTCAGGGGTGAAGCTTTAGCAAGTATTGCCTCGGTGGCACAGGTCAAGGCCGTCAGCAAAACAAAAGATTCACTTACTGGAAATTGTATAGAAATTGACTGCGGCAGCAAAGGTCCGGCAACCCCCTGCAGCGCTGATTACGGTACAACAATCCAGGTCAGAGACCTTTTTTATAAACTACCGGCCAGACGTAAATTCCTCAAAACCGCTAACACAGAGATAGGGCACATTACCGAGCATTTCACTCGCATCGCACTGGCAAACAGCAATTTGGATATGGTTCTATACCATAACGGCAAAGAGCTCTATCGGCTGTCGGGAAAACAAGGCATTCGCCAGCTCATAGCTGAACTGCTCTCTTCCGAATTTGGTGAAAATTTAATTGAAACCGAAAGCAGTGAAAAAGAACTACATCTTTTTGCTCTGCTGGGCAAACCCGCTATTTCAAGAACGAGCAACAAATTTCAATATGTCTTTCTAAACGGCCGATTCATCCGTGACAAATTTATCTCGCACGCAATCAAAGAGGCATACCGTGGAAGCTTAGAGCCAACCAGATTTCCTGTCGTCTTTTTGTTTATTCAGATGCCCTATGAAAACTATGATGTTAATGTTCATCCCACGAAGATTGAGGTGCGCTTTTATAATACCAATTTGATTCATTCACAGGTCCTTAGTTGTCTGCGGGAAAAACTTTTGGGGACAAATCTCCAGATGCAGGCAAAACTGCCGGTAACAACATTACCTGTGAAGGCTGGGGAAGAAAACATCCCCCCTGCAACACATCGTAGAAGCCAGGAAATTGCCGATGCAATGGCTGAGTTCTTCAAAAAGCACAGAGCTGTTCAAACACAGCAGCAACTTAGCTTACCACAAAAAAAACGCTTCGTTCCGCTACATCCTGCTGCGGGGCAAATAGCCGAAAGCCAAACTGTACCGTCCGGCTATGCCGGAACAAAAGAATTTTTACAAATACACGACAGCTTCATAGTCGCAGAAGCCGATGATGGATTTATCGTCATCGACCAGCATGCACTTCACGAACGCATAATATATGAGGATTTGCACAGGCGGATTCAAAAAAGCAAGCTCGAATCACAGAAACTTCTGATACCTGAAAGTTTCCAGCTAACCGACACCCAGGCCGATGCGATTGGCGCCAATGCCGAACTGCTCGAAAAGTTAGGGATTGAGCTTGCCCCGTTTGGCCCCAAGACTTACGCTATACAGGCATTCCCCACCCTTCTGGCAAAAGTAGCACCGCTCGATTTTGTCCAGGATTTAATCGATTTACTTACTGATAAAGGGGTGGGCCTCAATGCAGAAGAACTGCTTGATGAGGTTTTGAACATGGCTGCGTGTAAGGCGGCAATCAAAGCCGGCCAAACGCTCACTGACAACGAAATAGAACAACTGCTTGCAGATAAAGAAAGAACCGAACATTCAAATCGCTGTCCCCACGGCAGGCCCACCACAATAAAATTCTCGATATCCGAGCTGGAAAAGCAATTTAAGCGAACATAATTATGCGAAAACTGTGGTTGTTATTGATAATCGCTTTTGCCTGTTTGGCAACATTTGCAATCGTCAGCTATAATCACAATCGAGATAAAGTTTACGAATCGAATCCAGCAAACCTTTCAAAAAAGCCTGCAAGGATAATCTCCCTCGCTCCCAACCTAACTGAGATTCTTTTTGCACTGGGGCTTGACGAAAAAATCATTGCAGTCTCCAATGATAGTGACTACCCTCCTGAGACGGCTACTAAAAAAAAGGTAGGGACATTCTGGCAGCCAAACACTGAAGCCGTCATAGCCGCCAGGCCCGACCTGGTCGTTTGCGAATCTTTCGACCAGCAAATGGCGGTGGCAGAGACACTGAGAAGGACAGGATTGAATGTCCTGACATTGCGGGTTGAATCATTCAGAGAACTTTTTTCCGCCATTGAGAAAATTGGC
>JBAPXT010000041.1:0-6960 GCA_049284355.1 Sedimentisphaerales bacterium | reverse complement strand
GACTCTACCTGCTCAACTGGTACCGCTTTGCCGTCAACAAATTCAAAAAGTCCTCGAAGAGTGTACAGCTTTCTGGCCTGCCGGTTTACTGCGTTTGCATAATCGTCGTAGGCTTTTTGGTCACTGTATTTTACAGCATGTTGAAGCCGTGCCACGGTCGTAGGGTTCCAAAGATGTCCTTCGCCATCGTGCCTGAAATGATATTCACCACCAAAATCCAGTTCAAGCGCCCCTGAGGGGCGCTGTTGAAAAGCTGTCTGGTGACGAGCAAATGCTTCCTGCGCGACCTCTGCCAGACCAATCCCGCCAATCCTTGAACTGGTACCGGTAAAATACTCATCTACAAGAGAACGATTCAAGCCAACGGCCTCAAACAGCTGAGCTCCTATGTAACTTCGGAGGGTAGAAATCCCCATCTTGCTCATTGTTTTTAAGATACCTTTTTTAATCGCAGCGACATAATTATCTGCTATCTGGGAAAGCTCCATATCAGCAGGAAGTTCGGCTTCGCGATGCAGATAATCAAGTGTTTCAAATGCCAGATAGGGATTTACCGCATTAGCACCGAAACCGCATAAAAGGCAGAAATGCATAACCTCTCGCGGCTCGCCGCTTTCAATAATCAGGCCCACTTCACCCCGCAGGCCACAATTAAGCAGGCCGTGATGAACCGCGGCCGTCGCCAAAAGCGATGGAATCGGAGCCTCCGTCTTTGAAACTTCCCGGTCACTGATTATTATCAGCGAGGCGCCTTGTTTGACAGCATTTTCTGCCGAATCAACCAATCCCTTTAAGGCCAGTCTCAAACTATGAGCGATATTAGCGGCATTGATATCAAAAACAGCAGAGATGCTGACAGTTTTAAGGTCCTGTCTTTTTACTGTACGCAGTCGCTGAATATCTTCATTAGCTAAAATTGGGTGAGGCAACTTAAGCTGACGACAATGTTCAGGCGTTTCTTCCAAAATGTTTAGCTTTCTGCCCACAAAGTTCATCAGGCTCATAACTAATCCTTCACGCAGAGGGTCTATCGCCGGATTTGTCACCTGGGCAAAAAGCTGTTTGAAATAGTTAAATAAAAGCTTGGGTTTATCAGACAGTACCGCCAACGGTATGTCGTTTCCCATAGAACCTATCGGTTCCTGAGCGTTTAACGCCATTGGAAGCAAAATCATTTTTAGCTCTTCACGGGTATAGCCAAACAATCGCAGTTTCTGTACTAATGTTTCAGGGTTAGTTTGCACCAGCTTGGGTGTGTCAAACAAACCACGAAGCTCAATTTTGTTTTCATCCAGCCATCTGCGGTAAGGCTTTTGGCGGGCAATCTTACTTTTTATCTCATTATCAGAAATTATCCGTCCTTCGGCTGTGTCAACGAAAAACATATGGCCTGGCTGCAGACGTCCTTTTTTGCAGATTTTCTCCGGTGGAAATTGAACCACTCCAGATTCACTGGCCATAATGACCAACCCATCAGTTGTCACAAGATAGCGGCAGGGTCTAAGACCGTTACGGTCAAGTGTTCCGCCAACGATACGACCGTCGGTAAACACCATCGCAGCAGGACCGTCCCATGGCTCCATTATGGATGCATGATACTCGTAAAATGCACGTTTATCCGTACTGATATGATATTTTGAGCCGAATGCTTCCGGTATCATCATCATCATTGAATGGGGTAAGCTTCGACCCGCTCGAACAAGCAGCTCAAGAACATTGTCAAAGCACGCAGAGTCACTTCCTTCAGGGGTCAAAATTGGAAACAGGTCACTGATGTTGTCACCAAATACTTTGCTGGACATTTTCATCTGACGGGCCTGCATCCAGTTGCGATTGCCGCTCAGTGTATTTATCTCACCGTTATGGGCTATACACCTTAGCGGCTGGGCAAGCCGCCAGTTTGGAAACGTATTGGTGCTGTATCGCTGATGCACTATAGCAAGGGCGGAACTGACCCGCTCGTCCGCAAGGTCGGGATAATAGGCAAACAACTGCCAGGCCATAAACATACCTTTGTAACAAATGGTTTTGCAGGAAAGCGTGGCTACATAGAAATCTTCACCTTCCCGGCCAAATTTTCCCCTAACCAGTTTTTCAGCCCGTTTACGAGCTAAATACAGCGTTCTTTCGAGCAGTTCGTCCTCACGTCCTGAACCATCCACAAAAATCTGCTTTATAGTGGGCTCTGCCTGGAGAGCTATTTCGCCCAGACATTTATTTGATGCAGGCACATCCCGCCAGCCCAATACTTTCAAACCGTAGCAGCTGAGCGAGTCCTCCAATATGCGATCACATTTAGCGCGGAGTTCTTTGTTCTGTGAGCCGAATACCATCCCAACGCCATATTGAGACGGTTCGGGCAAAAAAAAACCAAGCCGATCGCACTCGGCTTGCAAAAACTTATGCGGAATCTGAAATAAGATACCGGCCCCATCACCTGTAACTTCATCAGCACCGGCAGCGCCTCGATGTCGCAGGTTTAAAAGAATCTCCTTGCCGTATTCAATAATAGAGTGGTCTTGCCGGCCTGATATATTGACAACTGCACCGATACCGCAGGAACCATGCTCATACTGCGAATCATAAAGCCCAGAATATTTTGTGTTTGTTGCCATGTCATTCCGTTAAAACCATACGTAAAACCGCCCTGTCGGCTCGGCAGCACCTTCACCGACAGGGACCTGGAACACACAATGCAACGATAGTTTACAAACCGGTTTGCCACAAATCAACTATCATAATACAGATGGAACTCATGTGGGTGCGGACGCAGCGCTATCTCGTCTAATTCCTTTTCCCGTTTCCACTGAATCCATGTCTCGATAAGGTCTTTGGTGAATACGTCACCCTCAGTCAGAAATTTGTTGTCCTTCTCGAGAGCGTTAATCGCCTCCGCGAGCGAGCCGGGCGCCTGTTTGGTCTTGGACAACTCTTCCTTGGAGAGCTCGTACACATCCACGTCCATTGGCTTACCCGGGTCGAGTTTGCGTTTGATGCCATCGTTGGCGGCCATAAGCATCGCGGCGAAAGTGAGGTAGCCGTTGCAACTCGGATCCGGGCAGCGGAACTCAACACGTTTTGCCTTTGGACTCGGCGAGTACATCGGAATGCGGCAGGCGGCTGACCGGTTGCGTGCCGACATGCACAGATTCACCGGGGCCTCGAAACCAGGCACGAGGCGGCGATATGAGTTTGTCGTCGGTGCGGCAAAGGCCAAGATGGCCGGGGCGTGAGTGATAAGACCGGCAATCGCGTGCATAGCGAGATCTGAAAGCCCGGCATAACCCTTCCCAGCGAACAGGTTTTTGCCACTTTTCCATAGCGAGAAGTGCGTATGCATACCGGAACCGTTGTCCAGGAATATCGGCTTGGGCATAAAGGTTGCCGTCTTGCCGTGGCGTTTGGCTACGTTCTTGACGATGTATTTATACCACATAAGGTTGTCGGCCTGCTCGACCAGCGGTGCGAAAAGCATATCGATTTCGGCTTGTCCGCCGGTGGCGACTTCATGATGGTGTTTTTCGACCACAATCCCAACCTTCTGCATTTCCTCAACCATTTCGGTCCTGATATCCTGCTGTGTGTCGGTCGGGCTTACCGGGAAATAACCGCCTTTGTACGACGGCTTATATCCGAGGTTTGGTTCTTCGAAACGGGCAGTGTTCCATGACCCTTCCGCCGAATCGATTGAGTACATACCGGTATGCTGGTTCTGCTCATAGCGAACTTCGTCAAAGATAAAGAATTCCGGCTCAGGGCCGTAATAAGCGGTATCCGCTAACCCGGTTTTCTTCGCGAATTCGGCCGCCTTTTTGGCGATGTTGCGCGGGTCGCGGTTATACTCTTCTCGCGTAAGTGGATCAACAACGTCGGCCAGGATGCTCACCGTAGGTTTCTCGAAAAATGGGTCCATGACCACGGTACTCAGGTCCGGGACCGCCATCATATCTGACTGGTGAATCGGCTTCCAGCCGCGGATTGAGGACCCGTCGAAACCAAGACCTTCCTTAAAGGTCTTTTCGTCCAGGAATTCTACAGGGAATGTGCAATGCTGCCAGGTGCCAAGAAGGTCGACGAATTTCAGGTCCGCCATCTTAGCGTTGTTCTTCTTTGCGAATTCAAAAAACTCTTTCGGTGTCATTTGATTTCTCCTTCTTACAAACGTTTTCTCTTTTTTTATACCTGCTTTACTGCTGCAATATCTTATCCAGAATTGCAGTAAGTTACAATATATTTAAAGAAGGCGCACAACAAGCCTTACCTTCTTAACGAAAGTCTCAGTTCAACCTATCGCCTCGCTGCCCTTTTCTCCCGTCCGAATGCGGATACATTCGGGCAGGTCGAGTACAAAAATCTTCCCGTCGCCGATTTGTCCGGTCTTCGCGCCATCGACGATTGCATCAATCGTCGGCTCTACAAACGCTTCATTCACAGCTATTTCTAATTTTATTTTTTTCAGCAGACTGCCTTGTTCCTTGTGGCCTCGATAGACCTCTGCTATGCCTTTCTGTCTGCCTCTGCCAACAACGTTTGATACAGTTACCAAGTGAATCTCTTTTTTCTCTAATCTTTTTAGCACTTCATCAAGACGGTCCGGCTGAATAACAGCTATTATATATTTCATTTGTATGTTCCTTTCTCTTTCTTTAATCAATCAATGTATATGCTGCCTCTCGATGTTGTGTCAGGTCCAGGCCTACCCGCTCTTCGTGCTCACTTACACGCAGTTTCATTACCGCATCCACCAGTTTCAGCAGCACGATTCCGACTACGAATGAATATACTACCGTGACAATAACCACCTTGGCCTGAATCCACAACTGCGCGGGGTTACCGTATAATAAACCGTTTGCACCGTCTGGGTTAATCGTCTTTGTTGCCCATATACCTGTCGCAAGAACACCCCAGATGCCCCCGATTCCGTGCACGCCAAAAGCGTCTAATGAATCATCATAACCAAGCATTGTTTTAAGACATGTAACAGCCAGCCATGGAATCAAACCAGCTCCTATACCGATACATACTGCAGCCGCAGGTGTTACAAATCCTGATGCAGGGGTGATAGCTGCCAAGCCGGCCACTGCACCGGTAATCATACCTAACGTAGTGGGTTTTTTATACCTAAGCCAGTCAAGCAAAGACCATGTTACCCCGGCAACAGCACCTGCTATGTGTGTTACCGTGAACGCATTGCCCGCCAGACCCGACGCCTTCAAAGCGCTGCCTGCGTTGAAGCCGAACCATCCGAACCACAATAAACTAGCGCCCAGTACCGCAAACGGCAGATTGTGCGGAGGAGAAATGCTGCACGGATAACCCTGTCGCTTCTTTAATATCAGCGCTGCCGCCAAAGCCGTCATCCCGGCGTTTATATGAACGACAGCTCCACCGGCAAAATCCAATGCACCCAAGTTCCTCAAAAAACCTCCGACGCCCCATATCCAGTGTGCTATGGGGTCGTAAACAATAGTTGCCCACAACAGCATAAAAATGCAAAACGCAGAGAATTTCATTCGTTCCGCAAATGCCCCTATGATTAACGCCGGCGTTATTATTGCGAACATCATCTGGAACATCATAAACACTTCGTGTGGTACCGTGCCGATATAATCGGCGTTGGGCACCATACCAACGTTTTTCAGGAACAACCATTCAGGGCCGCCGATTATAGAACATCTGTCCGGCCCGAATGAAAAACTGTATCCGCATACAATCCATTGAATACTAATCAGGCACAGAGCCATAAAGCACTGCATAAGTACCGAAAGCATATTCTTGCGGCGAACCAAGCCACCATAGAAAAACGCCAGGCCAGGAGTCATAAGCATTACAAGTGCCGCGGATATCAATACCCACGCCGTATCACCTGAGTCGATTGTCGGTTTTTGACTTGCCAAAGAGCTCACTTCAACTGACGGTTTCGTTTCGCAAAACGCTGTCCCGGCCGTTAATAAAAGAACCATCGTTATTGCCAGCACTTTTTTCATTTCTCTGCGCTCCTTCATATCGGTCTGCATCAGAAGTCGGCTTCTTTTCACGGCAAGCCAACAAAACCGACAGCCAGAGCAAGCCCCGCAGGAAACTTAATCCATGCAGTTCCATACGCATCTATAGCTTCTATGAACCCAAACTTTTTGTGGGTTGACGTAAAATGGCTGCATTCAGACATACGCAAACCTTGTGCCAAGGGAATCCATCAAAAGCATTTTTGCATAACGTCTTGTATAAGCCTAAGTTACGCTTATTAGAAGCCAGGAGCCGTCAGAGAATAAAACTACATTTTCGTATATACTCCAAAATAAATTTACATTTTTGTTATTTTTCGTGTTAAAATGGGGGCTCTGGCAGCCATGGCACAGAGCCCCTCCTGACCAAGGCAACCTATGTGGTGCCCCGTCATTCTATTGAAAGTCCACTTCTACCCGATAGCTTCGCCGCCCTTTTCTCCCGTCCGAATGCGGATACATTCGGGCAGGTCGAGTACGAAAATCTTCCCGTCACCGATTTGGCCTGTTCTTGCGCCCTCGGTTACTGCTTTGATTGTCGGCTCAACAAACGCCTCGTTCACTGCTATCTCTAATTTTATCTTTTTCAACAAGCTGCCCTGTTCTTTGTGGCCTCGATAGACCTCTGCTACGCCTTTTTGTCTGCCTCTGCCGACAACATTTGATACTGTTACAAGGTGAATCTCTTTTTCCTCTAATCTTTTGAGCACCTCGTCCAGGCGGTCCGGCTGAATAACGGCTATTATGTATTTCATTTGTTTTTTCCTTTCTCGTTTAGTCAATCAGGGTATAAGCAGCTTCACGGTGCTGCGTCAGGTCCAGACCTACTCGTTCTTCGTGCTCATCGACGCGTAATTTCATTACCACGTCAACGACTTTGAGCAGTATTATTCCAACAACGAACGAGTACACTACCGTAACAATCACGGCTTTAATTTGAATCCACAACTGAACG
>JBAPXT010000040.1:0-2941 GCA_049284355.1 Sedimentisphaerales bacterium | reverse complement strand
ATTTGGTTCATTACTACAAGCCTGTTCAGTTCTTTCCGGTTCAATGTCACTTCTTCCTTCATACTGACATTTTCCCTGAACAGTTAACTACTGACAATATCCTAGAACATTAACAACCCCACTCCTACGTGTGTTGTTGTCCAGCGAATATGTCACTCTAAATGTTCAGCGATTTTGTCAGTACTCCTTAATCAAAATAGGTTTGAAATTTCCCTTTCCATGGATGATTCGGTGGGACCTTATGATAAATGCGTGGTATTGATTGCTTTGAGTTTGCTGGTGCTCTCAAATTAGTAGATTCCAGCGGTGCAGGGCAAGTATCCAGACACTGGTTCCCATAATACACAGCCAGGTTTCCATCTAGCCCAGCATAGACTTGCACTCGACAACGAGCGTAACTGGCTCTTTCCGGATTTGGCAATATTTGTAGCCTGTGATTTACAAAACGCACCACATTATCGGATCCGACGGTACGCGAGTATTTGTAGCAGAAATATTCGTCTGGCTTAAAATTTGCTTCGGGTTTGCGGTAAGCTGACCCCATTTCTCTGGGAGATACTTTAAATCGCCGATTATATTCCGGTAAAAATGACTTTAGTATCCGATTGGCGGTTTCCCGGTCCTTAGCCCCAGCTAATCTTAATTCACTGGTTAAACGATCCTGAAAAGTCTTCCATAACCTCTCCACCCGACCTTTAGCTTGGGGGGAATTGGCAGCAATCGAATTAATCCCCAATTCCCTCAAAAGCCTGCCTATCTGTGTCAGGGGCTTGCTGCCGGCCAGTTGTTCTTCCAACCCAGCTTCCGTATTCCGGGTAACCTCAAAGATACTATGCCGGTCATGATATAAAGCCAGGGGAATACCCTGCTTCAGTGTAATGTCTTTCAGCATGAGCATATAACCTTTGATATCCTCGCGCTCCTGGAAGCAAGCATAAGGCACGTCATTGGTGGCATCGTCTATTGCGCCGATCAAACACATTTCAGGTCCCCGTCCTTCCAGCCAGTCATGCGGACTACCGTCTGTCTGTAACAACTGCCCTTCCTGGGGATAACGTTCTCTACGGCTGCGATGTTTGGGCGCCCGTCTTTTCTGAGGGCTTTTAATACCCCGGGTAAGCAAGATTCTCCGTACGGTAGATCGAGATATGTTTATCCCTTCTTTATCCGCCAGTTTCTCAGTGAAATGCTGCTGATTAAAGCCATAATACTTGTCCCCGGCCAATGCTACAACTTGTTGCTTTAACTCTGCTTCGATGGTATTTGCCGGTTTACGGCCACGATTCCCATGCGCTAATGCTGACGCACCCTCCTTTCGATATGCTGTGAGGATTCTCCAAACATGACGCGGGCTAAGCTCCAACAGCGTGGCTGCTTTGTCTACAGTCAATTTCTTCCCTTCTATTTGGTTCATTACTACAAGCCTGTTCTGTTCTTTCCGGTTCAATGTCACTTCTTCCTTCATACTGACATTTTCCCTGAACAGTTAACTACTGACAATATCCTAGAACATTAACATGACGCAATGGGTTCAACGTCAATAAGTGTGAAAATCGACCTCCTAGCCTTTAAAATTAGTAGCCAGAATTCTTAGTCGGAAATTATCCAAATTTCTGTAGCCATAAGCCATCCTCTTAATAGTCTTAATGCGGTTGTTCTTACCTTCCACAAAGCCATTCGTAATGCGGTAATCGAAATAGTTCAGTATTTCTTGCCGCCATTTCCTGAGGGTAGGTAGTAGGTGTTTGAATTCGGGTAGAGGACCAGAAATGATAGTCTGCTCCAGAGCATCCAATTTACTTTCAGCTTCAGTCCTCGTTGCCGTCCGATACCAGTGTCTGAAACCCTCTTTGAGATACCATGCTTCCCTCAGTGCGGGGTACATTGAAAATAATTCCGCAAGATTCAGCCGTTCCCGATCGGTTAGATTCTCAGCCCTCTTTAACAAGGTATACCGTCTCTTGAAGAGTTCCCGGCTCTTGCCTTCTTTCCATCTGCCTCCCTGTAACCGACTCCGTACTTTATCCAGAGCATCATTAACATGCAGGATGAGATGAAACTTGTCCACCACTACTTTCGCCTGGGGTAAACACATCTGGACCGCCTGCCGGAAAGGGTCGTGCATGTCCATCGACACTGCTTTCACGGCATCAGGTTGTTTAAGCTTATCCAAATATTCTTCTACCGTCTGCTTACCCTGCCCTTCTACCACTGCCATCACTGTTCTATCAGTAAGATTACATATGGCAGTATGAAATAAGCGCCCTTTTCTCACTGAGAATTCATCCAAACCTATCAGTTCCGGTGTTTCGCCAGACTCCGTCACCGCCAGCCTTTGCCCAATCTCATCAGCCACGCATTTCCTCACTAGCCCTTCGCCCACTCTCTCTTTTAAAGCCACTCTCTTTACGGTCTGGTGAAGCGCTTCTTGTCCAAGATACTGTCTTAGCCGCTGACTGGATCGTCTCCTTAACCCGAAAACTTCATCCGGCTCTGTAAATACTTTGTTACACCATGGGCATCGAAACCGTCGCTTCATCAGGGTCAGGAATACCATTTTGTCCCTCAGCCTTCGGTCTTTCTTCCGTTGAAGACTCCTTTCATGTTCTTTTGCGGTTACCTGTCCACAACGGGGACAGGCAACCTGCTCCTGTCTGTAAATAACCGTTACCTCAAACCTGTCCGTCAATTCAATCTGAGTTATCACTTTGAGTTGTGGCAATCCGAGTGCCACTGCGATACAATCATCTTGCACCCGTTTCGACCTCCTTTGCTTTAGTTTTTCTCTAATTAAAGGTTATGGAGGTCAGCGGGTGCTTTTCAATTTCCCAATTTCACACTTAATATTGTAGAACCGAAATACTTTACTTCTTGACAAATATAATAATCGATGTTAATATGGCACTTGATTACTATTGTAATTACCTATGTAATATTATAC
>JBAPXT010000039.1:0-4914 GCA_049284355.1 Sedimentisphaerales bacterium | reverse complement strand
AGGTGGTTAAAACCACAACGGGAATCGTTCTTAATTTATCATCGGCTTTTATGACTTTTAGAAATTCGATACCATTCATCCTGGGCATATTCAAATCCAGAAGAATAATACACGGTTTTCTATTACTCTCAGTTGTTAAATACTCTAACGCTTCCTCCCCGTTGAGCGTATGGGCTAATGGATTTGTAACGTTCAGGTCCTTAAGCGCCCTTTTGACCGTCATTGCGTCAACGCGGTCATCTTCAACTAACAATATTGACTTCAAGGTTCTCATCTCCTTAACCCCCATTTCCTACTTTGACAATGTAAAGAAGAACGTGCTTCTTTAGCCTGGTTTTAACTCCACCCAGATTTAACTGTCGTATAACGACGCGATTCTCTTTACCACAATAAGGTATCTGCTAATTCGTCAAATTATCGGCTGCACTTTATTAGAAAAGGGCTAATTGTAGGCATGGAAGGCCCGAAAGGCACAAAAGCGGTATCTTATGCCCCCTACACGTGGTAGATACTAACTAAGACCAATAAATCTTACTTGTTTTAGGGTTTTTTATAGGTCGAATTGCAGAAAATGGAAGTCTTTTAATTAATAAAGTCCTACAGTACCACGCCCGGCAGGATTCGAACCTGCGACTTCCGGGTTATAGGTTCGATTGGTGGTTTTGTAAGTGTTTGTCAATAAATGGCTAACAATTTGATTGTTAAATTCTGTGGTCTTCACGGATGATAGTACGGTAGCCACCATCCTGGCTCAGACTCCGATTCTTCGGTGGTTTGATTTCTTTTAGTCTGTCGAGCTGGCCGATTTCTTTGAGACGCTTATATATAAGCTGCCAAGCGCACTGGCGTTCGGGGTTAACTTCGCAGCGGTCTTCGTGGGAGCTGCTGCACGGGCCATTAAGCATGTGTTTGGCACAGCGTGTGACCGGACAAATACCACCATATTGGTGGAGCACACACGCACCGCAAGCTGCGCATTTTTCCGCCCAGACTCCTCTTTCCTCAAGGATGCCAATAAAAGCTGTATCAAGGCCTGCGTAGACCGGCTTGCTGGTGTAACGCTCTGCAACGGCCTGCACGCCCGCGCCGCAGCCAAGCGAAAGAACAGCATCATTTCTTTTTATTGCTTCTGCGGCCTGTTCAATAAAGACGTTGTCGCACTGACGTTCTATAGTCAATTCTTCAACTTCAAGCGGCAGGCCTTTCAGTTTTGCAGCCATTCTCAGTGCCGAGGCGATGATGCCGACCTCACGCTGTCCGCCTGCAAGACACACGGTGACACAGGTGCCGCAGCCGAGCACAAGAACCTTTTTGTGATTTTTTATTATTTCCAGCAGGTCGGGGATACTTTTTCTTTGCGATACTATCATATACGGCACTCCTATTTTGATGAACCGTTTTGTTTTACAGGGCTCGGGCCCAGTTTGCGAACAGTTTCCACCATATCAATAATAATATCAGCCAAAGGTCGCGCCATGGCGGCAGAAATGTTTACCATACGGAGGCGCTCCTTTCCCATTCCGATTTCTTCGAGTAAATCTTTTGTGTAATTGACCCGGCGTTTTGCACAAAGGTTGCCTTCGACAAAATGGCAGCCGCCTTCGAGGCAGCCCGCAACAAGCACGCCGTCTGCACCGTTCTCAAATGCCTTCATAAAGTATTCGGTTTCAAGCCGACCTGTGCACGGGGTACGGATTATGCGCACATTGGGCGGGTATTGAATGCGCATAGAGCCCGCCAAATCCGCCGACGAATATGCACAATAGTGGCAGCAAAAGGCCACGATTTTAGGTTCGAATACTTCCGGTTTCATAACTTATACTTTTTCCATTAACTCTCTTTTCTTTGATGGCGTTTCCGCGAACATTTCCCCGTTTCCACCGGCGAACAACTGCCGAATCATTCCATTGAAATGGTCCGTCTCAAAATGATGCAGTTGTATGGCCCGTGCCGGACATTCCGATGCGCATATACCACAGCCCATGCACTTGGCGGCTTCAATCTGCCCCTTGCCATCTTTGTTGCAGAACGGTGCCGAATACGGACAGCAATTTACACAGGTCATACAGGATATGCATTTTTGCTGGTCAACATACGAAACCTGTGCACTAACTTCGAGGTGCGTTTTTGAAAGCACTGTTGCCGCCCGTGCGGCGGCGGCCCGTGCCTGCGAGATATTCTCATCAATAAACTTCGGCGAATGTGCAAGACCGCAGAGGAAAATGCCTTCCGTGGTGAAATCCACGGGGCGCAGTTTCATATGTGCCTCAACGTAGAAACCATCTGCGTTAAGCGGCACCTTGAGCATATCCGAGATACGCTTGTTGTTTTCTTTGTCGGTTTCAACACCCGTGCTCAGCACAACATTGTCGGCTTCAATTTCCATCGACTCGGACAAATCAGGGCTTTTAACAGTAACCAACAGGCTATTATTTTGGCCAACCTGCGGCGGAGCATCAGGCGTGTAGCGGATAAAGACAACGCCGGCTTGGCGGGCCTGCTTATAATATGTTTCCCTGAAACCGTAAGTTCTGACATCCCTGTAAAGAACATACACGTTTGCGTTCGGGTCCCGCTTTTTTATTTCAATTGCGTTTTTGATGGCCATTGAGCAGCAAATTCGGCTGCAATAGGGATGAGCATCGTTGCGTGAGCCGACGCATTGAATCATAACTACATTTTGCCCTTTTGCAGGATACGTATTTTCGTGCAGTTGCTTCTCCAATTCGACCTGGGTTAAAATGCACTTGGATTGGCCGTACATAAATTCGGTTGTTTGGGCCTGGCGGGCGCCGGTTGCGACGATTATGGCGCCGCCCGCAACATCAAAGTTCCTGCCGTCTTTGGCAAGCGTCATATTAAATTTGCCAATGTGGCCTGAAATACCAGCAATTTCGGTCTCCAGATAAAGCTTAATGTTGGGATGGTTTTCAACCTGCTTTATGAGAGCTTTTGTAAAATCGGCGATATGATTATGCTCAAAGGTATGATAAATATCGTGAAGGGTTCCACCCAGACGCTCGGCTTTTTCCACCAGATGAACCTTGAATCCCTGGTTGGCCAGCGCTAACGCGGCTGTCATTCCACTGAGGCCTCCGCCAATAACAAGGCCCGTCTGGTTGACAAGCAGAGTTCCACTTTCGAGAGGACTAAGCAGTCGTGCCCTGGCGACGGCCATTTTCACCAGTTCAACCGCTTTTTCGGTGGCCGATTGCGGCACCTTCGAATGAACCCAAGAGCACTGGTCTCGTATGTTTGCCATTTCAAATAAATAGGGATTGAGGCCTGCTTCACGCAGTGTTTCACGGAACAGCGGCTCGTGTGTTCGCGGGGTGCAAGAGGCAACCACAACACGATTGAGCCGATGCTCGTGTATCATATCCTTAATGTTCGACAAGCTTGTATCGGAGCAGGTGAACATTGTATGAGAAGCAAAAACGACGTCGGGCAGTTTTTCAATATTTTTCACTACTCGCTCGACGTCCACTACCGAGCCGATGTTCATCCCGCAGTGGCAAACGAATACGCCGATACGCGGCTCTTCATCAGTAACATCATGCTCATCGGGGTAGCTTTTTTTGGTAATAAGAGTATTGCGTGCCGGCGCCAGAAGTTCCATGGCCATAGAGGCAGCGGCGCTGGCTTGTGTAACCGTTTCGGGAATATCCTTGGGTTCCTGGAACGCTCCACCGACGAATACGCCCGGCACGGAGGTTGACAGCGGCGACAGCCTATCTGTTTTGCAGAAGCCGAAGTCATTGAGTTTTATATCGAGACGAGAGGCACATTCCGCCATAGAAGCCGGCGGCTCCATTCCTACGGACAGTACTACAAGGTCAAAATCCTTCTGCTGAATCTGACTGTTCTCATCGAGAAAACAAAGGCGAAGGTCCTTGCTGTCGGGTATCTGAATGACCCGCGACGGAATGCTCTTAATGTAGTGTATGTTTTTTTGCGCCTTGGCACGTTCATAATACTGGTCGAAATCCTTGCCGTACGCACGGATGTCCATATAAAAGATTGTCGCGTCCAGTCCATCGACGTGGTCGCCGGCAACCATTGTCTGTTTGGTGGCCATCATACAGCATATCGAAGAGCAATATTCGTTGCCGCAGTTTGAATCACGAGAACCCACGCATTGAATCCACGCGATTCGCCTAGCCGGCTGGCCATCCGACAAACGTATAATATGGCCTTCAAACGGGCCGGCAGCTGAAAGCATTCGTTCAAACTGAACGCTTGTAACTACATTTGAATACCGGCCGTAACCGAATTCACCTTTTCGCGTAGCATCGAACTCTTCAAAGCCGGGGGTAAGGATAACCGAGCCTACCTCTAATTTGACCATCCGCTCTTTCATAGCGTGGTCGATTGCATGCTGCTCACAGACCTCGACGCACTGGTTACACTCCGAGCACAGGGCGCAATTAAGACAACGTTCGGCTTCCGCAAGGGCCTGGGCTTCTGTGAGTCCTTTTTCAACCTCTTCGAAGTTTTGTAATCTTTTTGCAGGCACTAATTCTTCGGCCCTGACACGGGCCTTTTTCTCTACCTTCTCTATCGAAGGAAGCAGCTCTTCAGGAATCGGATTGATAGTGTCCTCGAAACGATTGGACAGTAAATCCTTGTCGTTCAAATATCTTTCAATGGATTCCGCCGCCCGTTTGCCGGCAGCTATCGCCTCAATAATAGATGACGGTCCTGAGGCGTTGTCACCGCCGGCAAAAACACCTTCTATTGAAGTTTGGCCGGTTACTGGGTCAGTCTTGAAACAGCCCCGCTCGCTCTGGACGTCGATATGACCGACAAGCTGCTCATCTATCGCTTGTCCGATGGCGACGATAATCTGGTCTGCTTTAACAGTTATAACATCGTTTTCGTCATAGGCAGGATTAAAACGTTTCTTGTCATCGA